>JANWJE010000123.1 GCA_025451995.1 Parachlamydiaceae bacterium
CCCGGAGGGCGACTATCTATAGCCCACCCCGACCAGAGGGAGGGGTGGGATGGATGGGAAAAAAATTAGAGCCCAGAGCGTTTAGCGCCGGGCGACTGATTGGCGCCAGTAAAAATATGCGCCTACCAAAACCCTTTATGCGCGATTTTGATTACACATTATTCCATTGATTCAGTCGCCCTCCGCTGGTCGCTCCGGGCTCAAACTCATTTTTGGCCTCTTCCCACCCCTCCCGATGGTCGGGGTGGGCTAGTGACAGTCGCCCTACGGGCTCTAGCACAAAGCCTTCAGTAAAAATAGGCCTCTTGCATAATTCGCTTTGTTTGATAAAATGACGTTGTTTTATGTGCTAGAGCCCGGAGGGCGACTATCTATAGCCCACCCCGACCAGAGGGAGGGGTGGGATGGATGGGAAAAAAATTAGAGCCCAGAGCGTTTAGCGGCGGGCGACTGATTGGCGCCACTATCGGGTGGAGTAGATTACTGGCGCCCTATTAGTTATTGGGGATGTGGGTCTTTTTATTTTTGGTGGAAGATAATGCTTCTGAATAAGATTCTCTATAGACATTTTTATAGGGCACTTTATTGGGTTCTTTTGTTCTAAATATGATTTCGTCATTTTCAAAAACGGAAACGACCCGAATGTCTGGGTCAAAGACATCTTTACCCTTGTTATTTGAAATGATCGAAACCTGTACATTTTTTGTGGTGAAAGGATAATTTTTTAAAAAGGGTCTGATTTCTTGATTTGAATTCACAGCTGCCAATAATTCTTCAACACAATCGAGGATCCGTTCGCGCGCCTCCTCGCGATTCAGAGGATGATGGATTTGAAAATGCAAACCAATCATGTAGACGGATCCCATCATGCCGCCGCCTTCCCCTATCCAATTCATCTTATGTTTTTTAACGAGTTTTTTGGCGACATTTGCGCTAATTTCATTTGCTATCTGTTCATAATCTCTCTCTTTTTTTTTGAAAAAAGAAAATGACATAAAACTCAAGGATACACCCAATAAAATAATTAAAATTAAAGCCTTATACATATTAAAATTTTCCCATGTAGTTAGCAACTTGCGATTCCAATGAGTCCCGATAAGTCGGGCTATTGAAAGAATGGTCGAAAATTGGCGCATCAATATGCGGATCCAATCTGACAATTGAATCGCGGCATCGCCATGCACCCATAAAATCGATCATAGGGACAATGTCCCGCTTACTCACATAATGGGTGACCTGATAGGCATATTTTTTTTCTATATAAGCCCCGGGGGCAACAGCGATGACTATGATGCGCTTGCGCAACTCTTCAGGGTAGTTCATTAAGGCGTTTCTTGTAATGATGGCACCTTCGCTATGACAGAAATGAATAAGATAAGCGTAAACGCTAACTGATCTAAAATAGGCATCCCACTTTGTTTGTAAATTTTTTACAGCATCAGTTTCCATATAAAAGGAAAACTCGAAAAAGCACCGAACAAGATCTGTGACAATGGTTTTGCCTTTATTGTATACAAATGTGACAAAATGGTCACTTGCCATTTCTGAAAGGGCCCTAGCCGCAGCTGAACTATCCTTCAAATTATTCATGATGCCATTGACCCAGCTAATGCCAATTTCTGAAAATTGATGCAACCCACAAAAGAACATCTTATCTTTCTTGTCTTTCTTTTTTTCGATGAATCCAAGAGGAGCTTCTTGTGGTTTTTGCTCAGATAGATTGGGAGATTTTTCGTGGGTTTCTAAATCGTGCAGAGGGGTTGTTACCTCCTCCAACCCATATAAATCAAATGATTGGAGGGGTTGATGGTGAAGATAGGCATAGAGGTTGGGGCCATCGACCAGGCCGGCAGGGTCAGTTGTTGTCCAAATTGCGTTAACGGGGTCATAATAACGGCGTCCGAAATTGAGGAACCCTGTTTCTGGATCCAAGCGCTTGCTTGAAAATTGCCAAGGACTTAATGCTGAGGCCAATTCCGTTCCATTTTCGCTATAATGCTTAACTTCGCCAAAAGCGGTGTAGCGACTTGTTTGCAGAAGGCTGCCTGATAGATCGGATAGGGTTACGATATTGCCATGAAAATCGTGTGTGGGAATCAAAATTTTCTCCCCTAATTCAATGGCAACTGCAGCTCCAATTTCAGCTCCGCACCCATGCCCCAAAATTCTAAGCTCCTCTATTTTGCCTGAAACCCCTTGAGCTCCTATTTCATTTTGACCGGCATATAGGTAATACATCTTCTGATTATCGTGAGCTTTAGCAATCCGCCGATTGAAAGGATCGTAAAAATAGCGGGTGATATTGGATCCCGTTTGGACAAAAATCAATCGATTCAAGGCATCATATTTGTATTTCGTTTGCTGATTTCCCTTTTGCCTCGACTTCAAGTTGCCGGCAAGATCGTAATTAAATGTCTCATCCCCATTAGAAACAAGCTGATGCAAACAATTGCTTAAATGGGGCACTTGATTTTTTGAAAGGCGATGATGCAGGGAATCGCAGGAGTATGTTCTTCCTTCCTCTTGAATCAAATGATCATGTTCATCGTACGTGTAAAAGAGATTTCTTTTGCCAAGGCTATCTTGCACAGATGTTTTGCAAAGGCGGCCCGCCGCATCATATTCAAAATCTGTTTGGTTATAATGAAGGGTTTTTAAGTGATGGGGTTTCTTTTGCAGCTGGTAGTTAAAATTGCAACGGCTGTTGTTTGCAATTGTCGATTCCAGAAGACTCCCCGCCTGATCATAATGATCATAACGATGGGTATACTGCACTCCATAAGGAGTCATTCGATTGACTTGGCTTAGATATTCAGCGTTATAGTCATAATGAATGTTTGACCCATCGGGGAGAATGATTTCAGTCACGCGGTCGAGTTGATCATAGTGATATGCCAATGGGATATTAGTCGCTAATATTTCTTGGGTCAGTTGTCCGCTTGCATTGTAGATGCATGTGGTTGTCCTATTTGATATCCGGTCAGTCACGGCAATGATTTGATGGCGCAAGTTGTATTGATAATGATAATCGATTGTCCGATCATTCGAGGAATAAGTTTCTAACCTTCCCAAAGCGTCATAACCCGAAGTGAGAATGACTCCATCGGTTTTGAATTCTTGTTCTTTTTGCCCAGCCTGATTGTATTGGATGGTTGTTATTTTTTGCTCAGGACGACCTGCTGCCTGAACAATAGAACTCAATTGGTTTGTTTCTTGATAGGTAAAATGGAGGGCGATGGAGTCTTTGATTTCACCTGAAATAATGAGGTGATCGATTTGACAGATCAAATTGCCGCTGCGATCATATTCTAAGTCTTGCTCTGAAAGCAGCAAGCCGAAATGATTGATTTTTTTAATATGCGCAGGGCGTTCTTTCACATCATAGGTGATGATCGTCTGCCTCCCCAAGGGGTCGGTTCCTAGTGTTTGCAATACCGTCTGCCCCAGGCGATTTTGCACCTCTTTATACACAATATGAAAAACATTACCCTCCGGATCAATCATCCGCACGGGTTTTTGATCAAGGGTATAATCCGTTTGCCTAATGCTTTCCCCGGCTGCTGTGTATGCGATGATATGAGATCGATTGCCTAAAAGATCGTACCGGTATCGCATCTTTTTGAAAACCTCGCCTGTCTCATCTTCAATCCGCTCTTCGGTGATGCGATCTAAAAAATCATATTCACTACAACTGATGCGTTGTCTCTCTGTTCCAATCCATTCTATTTTTTTGGATTGCCGGCCAAGAGAATCATACTCATAGCTGACTCTTTTATCCAAACAATAGGTCTCACTGATTCTCCCTGCACCATCATAAATAAAAGAAGTGGTCACCCCCTCGGCATCTGTCGATTCGATCTGATGAAACCCATTGTATTTATTGCTAATTTCATAGAGAAAATGACCGGCCTGATCCCTCCCGGTTTCTGTCAGCACCCGCCCTAAACAATCGTAGGTGTAATAAAGCGTTGTTCCATTTGAAGTTGTCTTTTCTGCGAGCGTTCCATCGAGAGCATAAAGAAAAGATTCACATTGTCCATCGGGCATTAAAATGGATGTTTCCTTGCCGCGGATATTATATTTTTTAACAGTGGAAAAGCCCCTTGCATCTGTTTCAAGCGTGAGATGATCTAAACAATCATATCCTTTTTTAGTCTCCGATCCATCGGGATAGACTGTTGAAATCAAGCGATTAAAATCATCGTAGCGATAAAGGACTTCATTTCCATAGCGATCCCTTTCAGCTACTCGATTGCCTATATAATCATAAGTGGTGTGTTCCGACCATTCTTCGCCATCGGCACGTGTTTGTGTGGCAATCAGCCGATTTGAAAAATCGTAAGTGTATTCTTTGGCATCACCCGGTCTTGGACCTCTTTCAACAATGAGATTGTCATTCTCATCATATTCTTTGATGACCTCTTCTCCTAAGGCATTCACCTGTTTGATCAGGTTCCCATGAGAGTCATAATCCCAAAAAAGGGAATAACAAAAGCTGTCGCTAGCATCATAACAATCTTGTTGCAGAAGATGCCCTTCTCTTGAATAGGCATAGATCGTTTTTTTAAGAAGAGTTTCTTTTCCCGTGTGAAGATCGAGATATGTTTGTTTCACGCATTCCGGAAGACCTAAAGGAGCTGCCTGCCTTGGAGTAATTAGGGTCATATGCCGCTCTGTCACACCGCTCAAGTCCTCTTCCTCTTTGCTGTAACCATCATCTTTAATGACTTGTATGAGAGTCGCATGTTGGTCATAATGAAAAAATTGTCTAAGAATGGTCTTTCCATGGTCTTGAATATATTTTGCAGCTAATAGGTCGCTTTCCGGATGGTAATGATACTCTATCCCCTTCCCATTATCTTCCTCTTCGCTTTTTAATAGATTCCAGCGATCTTTTGAATATGTGAATCGTTTCTCATAGGCCTCTGCTCCATTGTTTATCGGCTTGCGATGAGCGTTTAAGGCAATGGTTTTTTCATTATTCCCGCTCAAATTGCCTATCAAGCGCTCTCTTTTAATATTTCCTCGTCTGTCATAGTCAAAGAAATGAGCGTAGAGAATATGTCCATGTGTATCTTTAAGATATTTTCCCAATAAATTCCCTTTTCCGCCCCGTTGAAAAATAGACGATTTTAAACAGGCCTTAATCAATTTCTCCATTTGCTCCGGATCTGAGAAATCAGGGAGTTGAGAAAGAATCGAAGATTGGATTGACTTAGCTAGATTATTGTTCTCTTCAAAATGCAGGGTGGGAAGCTCAGCCGGAAAGGAATAATGATCATCCCAAGTAAAACATTCTTGAGAATAACAGCGATTATTTAATCCAAACCGTTGAATGGATGTGGGGCGATGTTCTTTATTGTATTCATAGATTGTTTTGCGCAAATAGGCGTCATACACTTTCGTCCTTCCACTATACCCTTTATCTTTTTTCTTGATCCTTTTTTCCCCATTTCCCCCTTCATAGATAAATTGATGCGTTGCGATGGGGCTTTTGTCAAAACCAACAGGCTCTAAAATCGCTTTGACCCGATGGCATCTAAAGTCATCGCTATGGTCAATTGTAATTGTCCGTTTACCTCTGTCTCCCATAGCCAGGATATTGACTCCCTTACGGTAATAATGAACCTTTTGAAACCGTCCATTGGGTTTTCTTTTTGCCACAAGCAATGGGTTTTTCAATTCTTGCGGGGTTGCCGGCGGACCATGGGAATATTCATAGGTTTCAGTCGGTTTATGGCTAAAGGTTGCTTCCGCCAAAAAAAAGGGATGTCTTTGATACGCTAGAATCATCCCCGATCGGTTGACGATAGGATGATTGAACATGACAAATTTATAAGTGGCCCATTTTCCATCGCTCGCTTCAACTTTTAAAACTTTTTCGTTGACATCTTGAAAAGTGATCTCGCCAAAGGAAGAAGCGCCCGAAGCATTTGAAGAATAAATTTTTCCATTGTGATAATGAACCGTATTGCCGTTTGGTTTTTTCTCATACTTAGGGACAAAATGGTTCAAATGGCGCAATTTATAATACCCTGTCCCAATGATTCCTTGATGCCATTCGGAGAGATCCTTCCTATGAGTAAATTGATAATAGGTAAGCGATCCATTCCCCGTAGTTGCAATGCAGTGCCTCGCTTTTAGATCATATTTAATGATTGTGTTGTGGAGATTTGTTCTTGCGCTGATCTCCCCCATGCAATTTGTCAATCCATCGGTCTTACTCAAAAATAGGGGGACGAATTCATCGCGCTCGTTATGTTTATCGATAATCGTCTCATGAATCGTTGCGATACCCGAGGGCTGTTGAAGCCTGGCTGTCGATTTAGCGTCCGTGACATCTTTTTCTTGCAAATCGATAATCAATTGCCTTGGGTGATTGAATGTCCAGTTGTATCCCAGTTTTTTATTGAGTGAATGATCGCCAATATAATAGCGATTGAGAATCAACGGTTCGGGTCCTAAAACAACAAAATCGGTTTCTGATTGCATCCAATCGCCGCTGACCGCCGAAACCGAATTGACAAACGTGGACAACAAATGTTGCGTTTTCACAAGCGACGATTCAAACACAGAATCCGCCTGACTCTCTTCTTCTGAAAAAAGAGTGCCCAGGCAAGCAAGAAAAAGGAATGCAAAGCGAAACATGATGCCCCAAATCTTTAAAAAATTTGAAAACAATAAAAAATTTAATTGACATTGTCAATTAAATTTTTTATTTACAATGGAATTCCTCTCAAAATCCTTGAATCTGAAATCGATTAGGTATACATTTTGTTGAATGAAAATCATAACTGACAAAATCACTATTGTCGAACTGACACAAATGTCAACCCGCATGTTTGGAAGCTTGGTAAAAGCAGTTGTCGATATTGAAAAAAAAATCATGGTGGTTGATGCAGGTCTCCATTCTGATCAAGAAGAGTTATTGCTTGAAAATGGCTCAGAACAAAAAAATTTATGGGGGATTAATCTTTATCCAAAGCTATTTCCCGATACCAAATGGATAGAATTTGACTCTATGATTAATCTTCGTCCGAGTTGGGGTAACTTTAGTCGAAGCGTTGAAGACATTACAATTCAAAATCAAATTATAACCATTGTAACAGATTTGGTTGAACAGTGAAATTTCGTTTACATGAAAATTTATCAATTGAAAAATGGCAATCTCTCTCAATGATTGACCAACTTGCCAATATTGGAAGCGAGGTCATTCGCACAATCAACTGGAAAAAGCAAAACAATGACGAGCTATCAAAAGCAGCTTTTTTTCGAGCACTTGAACTGATCGATCTTACAATTCAAGATCCAAAAAATCGGAAAAGATTAAAAGAGGTCGTACGGACAAGGGAAGCTTTGGTCGATCATTTTATGTATGATAATGAATATCAAACAACCGACGAAATTTGGTACAACTATTTCTTTAATTTCAATTATGCTTCCGCCATGCAACGTGGCAGATAATTCACATCTCTTTTCCCACCCCTCCCTCCGGTCGGAGTGGGCTATAGGCAGTCGCCCTCCGGGCTCTAGCACAAAGCCTTCGGCATAAATAGAGTAGATAAAATAACGTTGTTTTATGTGCTAGAGCTCATAGAGCGACTGTCCGTAGCCCACTCCAACCGCAGGGAAGGGTGGGAAGAGGGCGACTGATTCTTTTAACCCTTTTTTTTTGGTAACAAGATTTCTTTCTTTTTCCCGAAAAATTCACTCATTTTAGTCTTTATTATCCTGCCTATCTTGCTCATCCTGTTATTTTTTTGTCTCAGCGGGAATCGTTGGCGGGTAATTCATATAACCGTGACAGGTTTACTATCATCACCAAAATTCGCTTTGATTCTCAAAAAGTAGATTTCCATTTCGTTAATTTTTCTTTCTAATGACTTTATTTTTGCTGATGAATGGGAAAGATAATCTCTCGCATTTTTGTATTTTGGATGAGATTGGTCTTTTATTATTGTATTTGCTTTATTTTCTACTTCCTTTGCCAATAAGTAATCTTTCTTTACTTTGTTATAGTCTTTTTCAAACTCGATGAAATCTTTTTTAAAGATTTCGTATTCATTTTTTATCTTTGTTTCTAATGTGTTTAAGTCCTTTACTTTTGATGTTATTTTGTCTTTCAGATCATTGAGTGAAGTATGAATTGCATTTTGGCAAAGTTTGATTTTATCTTCGCGCGATCCTGCTGAGTATGGAGGTTGATTGATGTCGATTTTGTATTTCCCTGCTATAGTGTCAATCTCCACATCTGTAATTGGAGTAGATGTACTAATGAGTTGGTCTGAATATTTTTTTCCTTCTTTTTCTGCGATAGGGAGTTGATTCCTTTTTATATTTACGATGTCTTGTGTTAATTGAGAATAGTCTTTTAAATTTTGACTGGAATTCTTTGGAAGACCAGTTTCGGAATCAACCTTTATCTTTTCAACATAATTCACATCTTGATTGAGATTTTTAAATACTGAAGAAACTGCATCATCTTTTTTCACAGCTTCATCTTTCATTTTGATCGTTAAATCAGCTTTTATAGCATCGAAGTTTAACGTTTTAAAATCGCTTTTTAAATTAACAAGTTTCTTTTCCAATTCAGCTGCAACAGTTTTCGATTGACTTTCATACCACAACACACCTGGATTGACAGGTATGCTACATAATTTCTTCATTTCTTTTTGTACAAATATATCTGGCGTAAATGTATCAGCATTCAATCCATTAATCCAATTTTCCACCCTTTCAATTTCTTTCTCTTTTGTGAGATAATCATTATAGTCTCTAAATATCGTTAACTGTGCTGGCGTTAAAGTTTTTAGGGGTTCACCGTTCTTTAATTGTTGGTAGATTTGCAGATTTTTAATGTATTCCTTTTTTTCATCCTCAACCTTTTCCCAATGTAGACGATCGATAATGCTCGTAGATTTAAAAAATGTTGTTTGAAGGTCCTTTTTTAATTTGTTTATACTGACGTCCATTCCATCCACAAGACTATTCCCTTGCTCGTATTGGAGGAGATTTTCAGGATCGGTTTCATCTGTTTTTGTATAACCCAAATCATGGACATATTGATGCCACTTAGAAGGAAAGGAATAAGAATGATCCCCTCTCGTTTGAAGACCTGTTTTAAGATTTTTGAAGGTAGGAGTTAAAGATATACTTTGCGTTGTTTTAGTAGTGCCGGAGAATACCCCTTCAACAGATGCCGTTTTAGAATCTTTATTGAAGTTTACCGTGTATTGGCCTTTAATCTCATCTTTAGATGTGGTATCGCAAATGAGGTCGATGACTACACCCACAGCGAGAATGGCTCGTTCCGGTAGAGTCGAGTCGGTCTCAAATGTTCTTTCAAATTTAATCTCTTTAGGAAGGGTGACGCTGACGTCAAAAGGGGGTTTTAACGTGCCTCCTTTTACGGCAAATTCAGCCTGCACTTTATACCATATCTCGGTTTCTTCTTTATTTTTAAAGGGCTCAACCACTAACCCCGGGTTTTTTTGGATATCCCCAACTCGTTGGTTTGCATCATAATATTCCCCCATTTCGCCTTCAATAAACTTTAATATTTCTTTGATGGGTTCTTTGGCTGTGTTTTTTGCTTTTACCTCATCTTCGACCTTGCTAATGTGATAATTGGCTGCATCAGTCGCTGCATCTAGAGCTGCCTTGTAGGCGGTTTCGGTTTCCAGAAATGCTGTTTGGGCTTTTGCTTCGCCAATTTTCTTGGTTTTAGCTAAAGTTAAAATCTGTTGAGCATCGTCCATCGCTGCTTTTGCTTCAAGTACTTGGTCAGCAGCTTTTTTAGCTAAAGTTTTGATCTCAGCTAAAGTTTTCCCTGTTGTTGCTTCAACTTTTGCATTTACTGCAACTGTTTGGGCTGCTTCAGCTTTGTCTTTAAAGTGGGTGATGTTCTTTGTAATAGCTTCTGTCGTTTCTTGTTTGGCTTCATCATTAATTTTGTTGCCTTCATTTCCATCCTTTTTGATTAAATCAAAGACTGCATTAATTTTTGTTGAAGAGGAGGGATCAGCCTTTTTAATGGTTATTACTATGGTCTCTGCTTCCAAATATTTGGAATGTATTATTGCGTTTGCATCTTTTGCTTTTTCAAATTCTCCGATTATGGCTGCTAAATCCTTAACACCTGGTGTTGCAGAACCAATTGCACTATTTTTCGTTTTTGCTTCCTCGACTGCTTCTCTTCCAATTTCAACTTGGTCTTTGATGTCTTTATAAAGATTTGCCACTTTCAAGTAATCTTCGGCTTCGGCTATTTTTATGTTTAATTCATCTACAGTTGCTTTATCTATAGAAGTTGAAATCTTACCTAGCTCTTCTTTAGCTTGTTTAATATGAACCTCCATTGGAGAAATCACATTATTTGTTTCTAGCTTTTCTTTTGATAGAAGGTCTTTCGCCTGAGTTAGTTGACCATTTATTGCTTTTTTTTCTGCTTCATAATCTTTTTTTGGCACCACGGGACTTGATAAACTTGAAGCTATTATAGGTTTAGCAATGCTCACTGTTTTCTGGCTACCTTGACTAGCATCTTCAAATTCATCTTCATTAATTTCAGATTCAGTGTCAGATTCATCAATTTCAGATTTAGTATCAGATTCATCAATTTCAGAATCAGTGCGATCTTCGATTTTGTAAAATTGATGCGAATCTATGATTTTTTGTGACTGTGAACCATCTGTATCATTGTTATTGTTATTCTTTTCATTAAAGTTTGCTACCATAATTGCAAAATCGTCAGGTAGGCCATGATTTGTAATAGTATTATTTCCAGGATGACTGATAATACGGTCTACATTTAGGTTTGAGGGATTTAAAGCAGTTGTAGTACTTGTTTTTCTCTCATGAGGCTTGGAAACTTCTTTTTCTATTTCAATTTCCTCTACTTCTTCTCTTTTTTCTTCCTTTCCTTCATTAGAAGGAATAGAAGGTAAGGAAGAATTGGTACCCACAGTGTTGGCGTTCATAAAAACCTCTTTTAATTATACTTAAATTATAAAACTAAAATAAAAAATAAGTAATAAATATTTTGTTTTTAAAGATAAAATTAATTAATTATTAACTAAAAATTTACAATAAAAGAAAAACTCATCCAGTAAATGAATCCCTTTGTCTAGAAAAAGAAACTAACATCAAAAATTTCTTCGGCCCTATGGAAATTTCTATAGTTTATAGGATTTTAAGTCGCTAGCGCTGAAGGCGCTATGATAAGGATAGCCTAGGCCAAATGCGAGGCGTTAGCCGAGACATGTCGGCCTAGGCTATCCTTATCATAGCGCCTTCAGCGCTAGGTTGTTATGGTCGTTGGCTGTACTGAGCTTCGATTTTGGCGACTTCGGCGGCCGGCAGCACGAATTCCATATCGTCATTGAAGGAGAGGGCGATGATGCAGATGACGGCGCCGAGGAGGCCGGCGAGGGCTAACCAGACGATGTGCCAGACGATGGCGAAGGCGGCGATAAAGCCGAAGATTGAGATATAAATGCCCATCCCGGTATTTTTGAAACATTCGATGTCTTTATACTCTGTTGAGGGTTTCCACCCTTTTTGTTTTAAGTCCCAAAAGGTTTCATGACTGGTGATGGGAGGGACAATGGCAAAATTGTAGAAAGGAGGGGGGGAGTGCGAGGCCCATTCGAGTGTTCGGCCATTCCATGGGTCGCCTGTGAGGTCGAGGTTTTGCTTGCGGTTTCTAATGCTGTCGATCACCATGTAAACCTGGATGGCGACGCCAATGGTGATGATAAGAAAGCCGATAAAAGCTGTCATATAGAGCGGCTGCCAACCTGTTGCGGAATCGTAGTGGTCGATGCGCCGTGGCGCCCCCATAAAGCCGAGGAGAAAGAGAGGGATGAAGGCGACAAAGTAGCCGATGTACCAATACCAAAAAGCTTTTTTATCCAAGCGTTCGTTAAGCTTAAAGCCAAATATCTTCGGGAACCAAAAGGTGGTCCCGGCAAAGATGCCAAAGAGGGCGATGCCAATGATCATGGTATGGAAGTGAGCGACTAAAAAGAGGCTATTGTGCACTTGGAAGTCGGCGGGAGGAGAGGCCATAAACACGCCGGTCATCCCCCCAATCATAAAGAGAGTGAGAAATCCGATGAACCAATACATCGGCGAAGTCATCTGGACATCCCCTTTATACATGGTGAGAATCCAGTTAAAGACCTGCACGCCCGAGGGAATGGCGATAATCATCGTCACAATCCCAAAGAAAGAATTCACATTGGGTCCGGCTCCCATCACAAAGAAATGGTGCAGCCAAACGAGATAAGAGAGCCCCGTGATGGTGATGGCTGCCCATACCATAGAGACATATCCTGCAATCGGCTTTTTGGAAAAGGTTGAGACAATTTCCGAAAACAATCCAAAAGCCGGAATCACTAAAATATACACTTCTGGGTGGCCCCACATCCAAATCAAGTTCCAATACATCATCTGATTGCCCCCATGCCCAAGGGTGAAAAAATGCATGCCAAAAGTCCGATCTAACCAAAGGAGAAGCGTGACCGCTGTGAGGACCGGAAAGGCAGAGATGATCAACACCATCGCGCAGAGGGAATTCCAAACAAAGAGGGGCATGCGCATCAGGGTCATCCCTTCGGTTCTTTTTTTGATGATCGTGACTAAAAAATTAATTCCGGCGAGCAAACTTCCAAGTCCGGAGAGTTGCAAGCTCCAGACGAGGTAATCGACCCCAACAGAGGGGTTAAATTGGAGCTCGGAAAAGGGGGCAAGGGCGAGCCAACCGGTGTTGGCAAAGTCTCCGCCGATAATAAAGAAAAAATTGATGAGGAGGCCTCCCGCGACTGTTAGCCATAATCCTAAAGAGTTGACGAAGGGAAAGGCTAAATCCCTAGCTCCTATCTGCAAAGGAACAATCCAGTTCATGAGGCCAAAGAAAAAACCCATGGTGACGAAAAAGACCATGATATCGCCATGCGAGGTAAAAATCTGTTGAAAATGGTCGGCTGTCAAATACCCTAAAGAATCAGCGCCAAGCGATTGTTGCAGCCACACCATCCCAGCATCGACCATCCCCCGAAAAAACATCACGGCCGCAAAAACCATGTACATGGTGCCGATTTTTTTAGGATCTGTCGAGGTGAGCCAATCATTCCACAGCCAGCCCCATCGATGGGTTTTGAATAAATAGAGAGACAAAACGATCATTGAAAGGATAATAAATAAGGTTCCCCCCATGGTATACCATACGTGGGGAAGCGCTTCGCGAGTCAACTTGCCATAAAGCCAATCATTCATATTGAATCTGCCGGATACATGTATTTATCTAAGATTTTTTTAAATAATTCATTCTCTACTTCTGAATAGTAGATGACTGAACGATTGATAAAAGGGTGTGTGAGTTCTTGATAAGCCTCTTGGGTTAAGTGATCTTTCGATTGTTTCACCTCTTCAATCCACCTGTGAAAATCGTCTTCTGCCATCGACTTCACTTTGAATGTCATATCGGCATAACCATCGCCATTGATTTCAACTTCTCTTCCCATATATTCCCTCGCATCATTTGCAATCAGATAGAGCTGAGTTCTCATCCCCGCCATGGAATAAATTTGCCCGCTTAATTGAGGAATCCAAAAGGAATTCATGGGAGAGTTATCCGCAGTCAAATTCAAATGAATCGGTGTTTTTTCAGGAATCGTCAGCGCATTCAAAGTGGCTATTCCCAAATCGGGATAAATGAAGAGCCATTTCCAATTCAATGAAACGACCTCGACTTTAAAAGCCTCATTTTCTGATTGAATCGGAAGATAGGGATTCAAGCGATGGGTAGCCTCCCAAGTGATGACAGCCATTACAATGACCACACATGCTGGAAGGGCCCACATCAAAAATTGACCAAATGCCCCCACTTTATAATTGGGATCGTAAGGGCTTTTTTTCTCAATGCAATATTTCCAAAAAATGGTAAATAGCAAAAAATAAGTGGGTGCGATGATGATGAGCATCAAGACGATGTTTGTTACTATCAGTTTAAACTCTTGCTCAGCGATATGCCCTTTAGGATGGAACACCAACGTCTTTTCATTGGCGAGAATGGCGATGACAGTAAGACATCCAAGGAGAAAGGCAAGGAGTCCGAATATGAGTTTCTTTTTCATAAGTCGTAAACTCTGGCTAGCCCAAATCGCTCGCTAAAAAAATGAATCATCGACCACCAGGCTCTCATGGCAGACTGCGGGTTATAATTTAATCCTTTGCTTTTATCATGTGCTTCCGGATTTGTAAAGGCGTGAGCGGTATGGCCATAGATATTCATTTGCCAATCGATGCCGGCAGAATTAAATTCTTTTTGTTTCTTGGCAATTTCTTCTGAAGAATCTAAGGGATCGTCAAATCCATGCAAAATGAGCAATGAGCCTTTAATGGAGGAAGCAATAGGAACGGTTTTAGCTTGCAGGTCTCCGAGTTTGTCCCCTAAGACTCCATGGAAGCTGACCACTCCCTTGATATCCGCCCCGCTGCGCAGCAGCTCTATCACAGTTAAGCCGCCAAAACAAAACCCGATGGCTCCCATTTTATTTTGATCGACGCCGGGATGTTCTCTCATATGGTCAAAGGCAGCTTTGATTCTTTTTTGCAATAAGGAGCGGTCTTTGAATAAAGGGGCCATTAAATTCCCGGCTTCTTTTTCGTTTGTTGCCACTTTGCCATCGCCGTACATGTCTGCGGCAAAGCCGATGTAACCCAATTGTGCGATCTCTTCAGCCTTTTGCTTGACAAAATGATCTTGACCCATCCACGCATGTGCAATTAAAATGGCGGGTCGTTTTTGCAGCTGAGGGTTTTCCCCTTTTGGAAAAACCCAATAGCCTTTGAACGATTGATCATCTATTTTGTAGGTTGTGGTTTCATGCTGCATGCGTTTTCCCTTGTTTCTTGCTTTTCCCTTATTAATACAAAATGATAAAAAGAACAAGAGCCAAAAACTGACAGGTCCAAGATGTTAAAATTGATCTTCTTTCTTCTTATTTCAGCGTTACATGTGGGTGCTGCTGAGTTTCCTGTGTCTTACCAGGGACGCTATCGCTCTTCTGAGGGGTATGCCAGGGCATGGCTATTCCAACGCTATCATGCCCAACGTTTAAAAAAGAACGATCTAGCCGCATTTCAAACAGATTCAAATTCTGCATTAGCTTTCCTTTGGTCGCTTGAGTTTAGAGGAGCTTCCCCCTATCAAGATGTTCCCCTTTTTTGGATCGGTTCTGCTTCTGAAAAAAAAACATTAGGTCTTCCTTTAAAAAGAGAGCGATTCAGTTATGAAGAAGTAAAAACAAGACTTAAAGAAAATCCTCTGGTCAATGCCTTTCTTTCAATTGGATCACTTCAATTAGAAAAACACTATGAAAACCGATTGCTGCAACTGCAAAAAAAGGGACTTTCACCCAAAAAGATAGCTTTTACTTTAGAGAAAGAGTGGCCTTTAAAAGAGCGTCTAGACAAGGCGGGAAATTTATTTCGAACGTTGCCGAGTCAATGGAATCCTAAAGAGTGGCTTTCTCTAAAAGCGCTTGAAGTGAAGGAATACGACCCACTCGATAAGAAATTAAAATTGGCCAAGAACTTCACATTCTATTCCGATAAGCAGTTTGAAAACATTCGACGGGCCTATGACAATGCAAAACAAGCGTTCTTTTCAGGAGAAAAAACAGAGTCGGCTATTCATGCCCTTTCTAAGGAGCTTTCTTTAGCGTATGCTCCTTTTGCCGGAAGAATTGTCGAGCGTGCACATGAGAAATCTTTCGCTACACCCACCCTTCTTCAACTTAAGGTTGAAACGGGATATGTGAGCATCCCCTGGATTCCCTTCTTAATCGGCTGCTATAGCATCACAGCGATCGCTTTTGTTTTTTTAAAAAAGAAAAGCAAGCTAGCTATGGGTCTATTTCTATTCTCATTTTGTATCCATACTGCCTTATTAGTCGCGCGATGTTATATCCTCAACCGCCCACCTGTTGCGAGTATGTTTGAAACAGTCCTCTATGTGCCATGGATGGCTGCTTGTGCCGTACTCATCTTTAAATCTTTAAGAGAGCATCTTTTTTCCATTCTCTCAGTTTGCCTCATTTCGGTTGCTCTTTTAACTCTCTTAGAAATCAGCGATTTGAATGAACACCTGGATGTCGTTCAAGCGGTCCTCGATTCGCAATTTTGGCTCTTTATTCATGTCCTTTTAGTGGTTGGGAGTTATGGCATTTTAATTTTAGGGGCACTTCTTGCTCACTTTTATTTGGCACTTGATTTCATCCATCAAAAAGAAACCCCTATGATGACGCAATTATCCAATCGGATGTTACAAACGCTTTATGGTGGAACAGCGATGCTCATTTTAGGCACACTTTTAGGAGGGGTTTGGGCAGCCGAAAGCTGGGGCAGGTTTTGGGATTGGGATCCGAAGGAATCATGGGCATTTATTTCTATCTGCACTTACCTCATATGGATCCATGCCTATCGTTTTCAGCACATCGCCTCTTTTGGTTTAGCAATTGGCGCCATCACCGGACTCATTGTCATCAGCTTTACTTGGTATGGCGTCAATTATATCTTAGGCACAGGCTTGCATAGCTATGGCTTTGGCAATGGGGGCGAAAAGCCTTACTTCGGATTTATCAGTTTAGAGATTTTATTCATCGCTTTTGCCCTTTGGCACCCAATCAAAATTAATAATAGACCTCTTGCATAATTCGCTTTGTTTGATAAAATGGAATTATGCAAGAGGTCTAATAAACAATTTTAACAAATTTTTTAATAAAAAAAACAATTTATCAACTAACAAATCAACAAAATCAAAAAAGCTTGATCCTTACCGAGCAAAAGAAGTATAATTTTTGAAAATTTTGTACAAAAAAAATTTGACATATTGGATAGTGAAATGAAAAATAACCCTGTCAATGGAGTGTCATGAAACATATTAAAAGCGAAAGATTGAAAAAATTAGAAACTGAATTAAATGACCTGGAACAATGGTTAAAATTGGGCCTAGTTCCTAAAAAAGACGTTGACAAGCATAAAGAGGAAATCCTAGCGGTTAGACATAAAATCGAGGAAGAAAAAGAAAGATTACAGTTCCTAAAGGAAAGCGGTGAATCCGAAGAATACATGACCCCCAAAAGGGCACCCCCCCGCGCAGGTTACAATGAAATGCCCACAATCCCCGATATTGACATCGGTGAAACTATGGGCGGTAGCGAAACTGGTTTCGATATGGAAACGGATGCAATTGAGGTCGAACACACAGCCGAAGAAAGGGGTGAAGAAGAGGAAGCCACCGAGCAAGAAGAAGAGGAAGAAGACGAATCTTACTTTAGCGACCGCAATCGTTGGAGAAGGGGTGGAATCATCGATCCAGATGCCAACGATTGGTAAAGCTCCCAGTAAGTATCTATTTTCATATCCCCTTTTGCACAAGAAAATGTCATTATTGCCATTTTTATGTCCTCATCGATAATGAAAATGGAAAAGAAAAATTAGCCGAAGGTTTCAAATTGGAATGGGCACTCATAGAGCCCATTCTCTTCGGAAAAAAAATAAGCTCCATTTATTTTGGAGGAGGGACACCTGCCCTTTTTAAACCTCACCGCATTGCCTCTCTACTAAAAATGATTCAAGGGAGCTGCGAGCTATCCTCCGATGTAGAAATCACCTTAGAAGCCAATCCGGAGAACATCGATCTCCAATCGATGAAAGAGTATGCAGCGGCAGGGATCAATCGGGCGAGCATTGGAATTCAAACGTTAGATCCCGCCTTATTACAATTGCTTGGCAGGCTGCACCATTCCAACACAGCATTAAAAGCTGTTGAGACAACTTTTCAAGCGGGAATTGAGAACATTTCTATCGATCTAATGTATGATTTGCCGCATCAAACCCTCAAACAGTGGACAAACACTCTTCATTTAATAAAACAGCTCCCTATTAGCCATTTATCGTTATATAATTTGACGATTGAACCGCATACTCTTTTTTTTAAGAATGAAAAGGCGCTGCAGCCCCACCTGCCAAGTCAAGAGATGAGTTTAGCGATGATTGAAAATGCAAGGGAAGAACTCGAAAACATGGGGCTTAAACGTTACGAAATCTCTGCATTTTCAAAACCCGGCAAAGAATCGAGACACAATTCAGGCTACTGGACAGGGCGTCAATTTTTGGGTTTTGGTCCATCCGCTTTTAGCTATTGGGAAAATAAGCGATTTAGAAATATTGCCCATTTAGGAAAATATTGCGAGTCTCTAAAGCTTGGTCAATTGCCCCGCGATTTTGAGGAAGAATTAGATCCCGAGGCTCATCGACGCGAATTATTAGTCATTCGCTTGCGCCTCATGGAAGGGGTCGATATTGATCATTTCACAAAAGAATATGGGGAGTTGGATCCTCAAACAAAAGATTCGATTAAGAGATTGATTCACGATGGATTTTTAACAAAAAATAATCACCGCCTCCAACTCTCAGAAAAAGGGATTCTCTTTTACGACACGATAGCCGTTGAATTGATTTGAAGAGCCGACCTCGTCTTGTGATTTAAAATTTTTCCATTATAAATTTTCTCCACAGCAAAAATTAACGATGGCATTTGCTTTAATTAAAACCTCTTTTGTCTAATCGTTATATCGTTACATCATTACCATCGTTAATCTTTCTCTGATGAAAATTTAACTTTACTACCTTATCCAAAACTCGTGCTAATTGAATAAAAAGATGGCTGGTTTTTTATCGATGTTTGGCAGGGTGCATTTTTTCCATTGGGAGACCTGTTGCGTCATCACTCCTTGCGTAGGTAAAGTCAAGTCCCAAGCCACTGATAATAAGCTTCCATTTGGAAGAGTTTGGATCAAAGTTTCTAATGCATGGCGATTGCGATAGGGGGCCTCAATAAAGATATGGGTCGTACCATCATTTTTAAATTGTTTGACTAACTGTTCAACCTCTTGTTTTCTTTTTGCAGGATCTTTTCCTAAATAGCCATGAAAATAAAATTTTTGTCCCGGCAATCCTGAAAGCATCAACGCCATTAAAATCGAAGAGGGGCCAACAAACGCTTGAATATGGATGCCTCGAGCAATTGCGCGGAGAACTAATTTTGAACCTGGGTCTGCAATACAAGGCAGGCCTGCATCAGATACCAATCCCCATTTCTCCCCAGCGATGATCGGCTCTAAAAGAAAATCCAGATCTTGATCGGGAGTATGTTCGTTAAATAGTGCAATTGGGACGTCCTGGGCCGGCTTTTTTGTTTGGAATCTTCCAAGATAGCGCCTTCCCTCTGTTTCGCTTTCAGCGATAAGGCCATCAACTGTCTGCATTGCTTTAAAAACGCTTGCAGGAAGAAAAACTTCAGGGTGAGGATAGTTTCCTAAAAGATTTGGGAGCAAAAGAAGAGTCATAGTGTAAGCCTTAAAAGTAAAGTTTCTAATAAAAGTGATTCATCCATAGCAGAATTTTTTAATTCCAATTCAGTTTTATCAATTTCAAGCAGCCCTTTTTTTAATAGAGAAAAACCATAATTGCGCGCAAATTGAAGATGCTGCGACAGAATTTGACCTTTCATATAGGGAAAGTGTGTGCCGATTTCCCCTTCTTTTCCCTGAGAAATCAAAAGGGCCACTTGAAGCTCTGTCTGAAATTGGGAGCGTATTTGACGCAATAGAGGCAATAGAGGATGTCCGTCCAGTAAAAAGGCATGGCCGATCCGCAGGGCAGCCCCGCTATTCCTTTGGAAGATTGCCTCCCCTAATTGCCAAATAGAATCACACTGGAGTTGTGAAGTGATCGCTTCGACATCTTCAATCTTAATCTCTTCCCTCTCAAAACAATAGCAAATAAGCTTTTCGATTTCTTGCAAAAGAAGCGCCTGATCGGTCCCTATCCTTTTAACTAAAAATTGGCACACCGGAAATGACATGAGTTTGCGCGCTTCAGCAGCTTTTTGATTGATCCAAGCGACGACTTTTTTTTCTTTCTCCCACGATTTTAACTCAGCAAAATCTAGGACAATCCCTTTTTTTTCAATCGTTTTGTAAAAAGTGGTATTCTTTGGCCAACTTTGACCTGTTAAAATGAGGTAATTATCTTTCAAAGCCTGATTAATTTCCCTTTCAACACACTCAATGACCTTTTTTTTTGCCTTGTCTAAATCATGGATTAGAATGACTCTAAGCGAAGAAAAGAGTGTATTGGAATAAAAAGCTTCATTGAGGGGGCCTTCTTCAGCTTGCGCCCCCTCAAACTTGATGAGGGCGTGCTCTTTTAAAGTATTTGCCGGAAGAAGAAAAGTGATCAAGCGATCGATCGCTTGTTCGGATTCATAGGAATCTTTGCTTAGAATAAGATAGACCCGTTCCGGTTCGCTTTTAGTTAAGGCGAGGTGTTTGTCCAAAGCTGGGAGATGATCAATGCGCATAAGTCTATTAATATATCGGAAGTTCCACTTTTTGATGCAACGATTTTTGTCAGATTTTTGATTCCAAGCATTTTGGAGTTCGCATCATTGTGTTTGAGACACTAAAAGCGAATTGCAAATATACTCCGTTCAGTTGAAACCTAGAAAATTTAACAAGGAGGCGGCCTGATTTTGCATCAGGCGAAGCCGGTGCCGAAGCAGCACAACTTAAATAAGTTGTGCGATGCAGGCAGATGCAAAAGCAGGGCCAAGCCGACGCAGTAAAATTTCCAGGTTTCAACTGGAAGCAGTATATGCTTAGAATCAAAAAGATACAAAAAGCGGACCATCAAAAAGTGGCACTTCCGATATAGAGGAATCACCTCGATACTTCAACTTTTTCTCCCCCTTCTCGGTTGGTGTAATTTTCCCTGTTTGCGCCTCCACCCTTCGGCTGTCAATACCTTTGGTGTGTGCAGTTTATTTTTTACAATGGTCTCTGCGATTTCAACCTTTTTTTTGGCCACCGTCTTTTTAATCATAAGAACCTCTTTTAAGTTTGAACAGAAGTCTGAATAGTGCTTTAAATGCAAAAAGGATGCCAAATGGTTGATATATACTGCTTCCAGTTGAATATTGGAGTTTTGGGCTCGCTTGAAAGCTCCCGCGGTTGAGAGATCGCAAGAGGCATAGTATTAAACCAATACAATGCCTCTTGCGATCTCTCAACTCCGGGGCTTTGAAGCAGCCCAAAAGTCCAAGATTCAGCTGGAAGCGAGACAGGTGCCTTTTGGCACCCCCTAACGGGAAATAACTGGTTCGTATAGAATATTTATGGTATTTCGTGCGAGCTAGGTCGATTTTGCACTGGTGTTAAATTACCCGTCTGGAAGCG
>JANWJE010000124.1 GCA_025451995.1 Parachlamydiaceae bacterium
CGCACAACTTATTCAAGTTGTGCGATGCAGGCAGATGCAAAAGAAGAGCCTTGTTTGGCATATGTTTTAAGCACTTGATCTACAAGCACTTTTTTAGGTAGAACTGCTGTTAATAAAAAAAGATACCTTGCATTTTATATTATATTTACACAAAATCTTGTTATTAAATTAATTAATAAAAAGGTGATTTGTATGTGTATCGAATTTATAAAAAAAACAGATGGTTCTTATTATGCTCCAGCAGCAAATTTTGCCCTCAATGGATTGTTATTAGAAGGTACTACTTTTTTAGCGGGCAAAATCCTTCATGTTGCATTTGAGGCATTGGGTTATTATAAAGCAGCAGATGTATGTAAGGTTCTATGGGCCTTTCCTTTAGCATGGGGTGTAGGTATTGCCACAAGCAAGGGATTAGATTATCTGCAATCATTTTTCAATTTCGAAGTTTACAAAGAATCAGATGATCCAAAATTTGCTAAAATTGCTAACATTGGATTGAGTGGATTATTATTTGCAAGTGCTAGCCTTGCAGCCGGCAGAGTGATGTCCGTAGCATTAAAGGCCATAAATTATAATCAAGCCGGAAGAACGATTAAAGCACTCTCTCTGTTGCCTACCACTTACGGTTGTTTTACAGCTTGTCGTGTAGGCATAGCTTTGCTACTTAACAAATATTTTCCAGAAAAATAATTAGGGAATTTTTATCCTTTGGAAGCAGTATAGATTAATATCTTTAAAGCCCTTTTATTTTACTTGATCTATTAAAAGATTTTGTTATAATAAAATGATTTCTAATTATTTTCCATTAAACTAATGAACGAATTAATCTTTTTACTTCAAATTCTTCTAATTGTTTGTTTTTCATTTGGAGCTTTCAAACTAGGAAAAGAAGCATTGATCGCCTGGGTGTCTATTCAAGCGATCATCGCTAACTTATTTGTCCTTAAACAAATTAAACTCTTTGGTTTTGATGTTACCGCTAGCGATTCTTATATGATAGGGAGTTTGCTTGGGCTCAATTTACTTCAAGAGCATTTTAGCCAAGAGGATGCAAATAAAGCGACAAGGATTTGTTTTTTCTGTATGTCCTTTTTTGCAATCATTTCCCAGGTGCACTTGCTTTTTCTTCCAAATCTTCATGATGTCACACAGCAAGCCTACCATATTCTTTTATCGCCTTCCCTTCGCTTGCTTGCGGCTTCTATGGGGGTTTTTATCATTGTTCAAACATTCGATATTCGTTTTTTTGTATTGATTAGAACCTATCTGCCTCATATTAATTTCGCTTGGAGAGCAGCAATTGCTCTTTTCTTTTCTCAATTTTTAGACACTATCTTATTTAGCTTCCTTGGACTTTATGGAATGGTTGCCTCAATCATCGATATTATTTTTATCAGTTTTCTGATCAAATTAATCGCTACCTTTTCAATAACCCTTTGCATCAGAGGAATCATGAGATGGACGTAACCTCCTTTCGTTTTGAACTGATTCATCAATCAAAAAAGTCTAGGGCCCGAGTTGGAAAAATTTATACTCCTCATGGAGTAATCGATACTCCAAATTTTGTGGCAGTTGGAACAAACGGAACTGTCAAAGCCCTTGATAATCATTTGCTGCATGAAATCGGCTTGCAATTGATGTTTTGCAATACCTATCACCTCCTTTTGCAACCCGGGACTGAAATTGTAAAAAAAGCAGGCGGGCTCCATCAATTCATACAACGTAAATTGCCCATCATTACAGATTCCGGTGGATTCCAAGTCTTTAGTTTGGCCTATGGATCAGTCGCAGATGAATTAAAGAGCAGAGGCTTAAAGAAACAAGGCGGCTCGGTCCTTAAAATCACTGAAGAAGGGGTTTTATTTCGATCCTATCGCGATGGAGCAAAAATCTTGCTCACTCCTGAAAGCTCAATTCAAGCGCAAAAAGATTTAGGTGCAGATATTATTATTCCCTTTGATGAACTCCCCCCCTACCATATTGGACAAGAAGATCTGAAAAAATCACTTGCGCGCACACATCGATGGGAAAAGCGTTCTTTGGAAACACATCTGAGCAATCCCAAGGGACAGGCAATGTATGCAGTTGTTCACGGAGGTGTTGATTTAGATTTACGCAAGGAAAGCTGTGCATTTTTATCAGAGCTTCCTTTCGATGGTTTTGCTATTGGCGGAAGTATGGGAAAAACAAAAGATGAAATGCACCACATGCTTTCACACACGCTTCCCCATTTGCCTAATGAAAAACCCAATCACCTTTTAGGCATTGGAGATTTAGCTTCAATCGATCGGTTGATTCCCCTTGGCATCGACACCTTTGATAGCTCCTATCCGACAAGGTCAGCAAGGCATGGAATTTTATTAAGTGCAAAAGGAAATATCAATATCACCAAAGCTGAATATGCCGAACAGTTTGGGCCCATGGATGAAAACTGTCCCTGTCCTACCTGTACACGGTTTTCTGCAGCCTATTTGCATCACCTCTTTAAATCCCACGAGCTGACAAGCATGAGTCTTGCAAGCGCTCATAATTTATATTTTATGGTTACATGGATGGAAAGATACCGCACGCTTATATTAGAAGATTTGATTTAAAGGCTGTGAAAAAATTAGAACTCCGGCGAGTTTGGATAAAATTTTTAACAGATTTCAAATTTATACCGAAACACCTCCAAAATTTGATTTTTGAGGTGTTTCGGTATCCCCCCGACTGAAACGTCCCACATGCCGTTTTGGTAGGGGGTGAAATTCGAAAGGTGCAAAAATTTTACCAAAATCGACGAGAATCTCTATTTTTTCACAGCCTTTTAGACCTCTTCTTCCTCTTCTCCCTCTTCTTCTTCTGCATTTTCTTCAATCATCTGCAAAAATTCGATGACACAAAACAAATCAGGCAACACTTTTTGATATTTCTTATCCTTTAATTCTTCAGATAAACGACCAAGTGACGAAATCACGTCATCGATTTCACCTTGATAGTCAGGATCTTTTTCTGTCCCTTGTTTTAGTTCCTTTTCAAGAACGGAAAGATGGTTTCTAAATTCTTCTAAATCAAATCCATTTTTATTTATCATTTTTTTTCCTCTTCTGTTTTAACTCTTCCCTCTCGTATTTCAAAATTTGGCATATGGAGCTGCGTGAAAATCCCCGCGGATCGAAGACCCGCAAACAACCCCATATTAAATCAATATGGGGTCGTTTGCGGGTCTTCGATCCCCGAGGTTTTGACGCGCTCCACATGCCAAATTTTGAAACATGAGAGGTATAAATATTTCATTCGGATTATATAGAATTTAGAAATAGTGAAACAACTTAAATTCGAACTTTTAGCTTTATGAATATTGCCATTCTGTGGA
Source organism: Parachlamydiaceae bacterium (assembly GCA_025451995.1). GTDB lineage: Bacteria > Chlamydiota > Chlamydiia > Chlamydiales > Parachlamydiaceae > JANWJE01. The sequence goes on from JANWJE010000124.1 coordinate 3,356, forward strand.
GAATGTTAAACCAAAACAAAAATTTTTTATAACATACCCCTATGAATGCAATAAGCAACTTTACAACACTTCCTTCCTTTTTTTTCAAAAATACCTTTCAAACGGCTTTACCCTCAGAAGTCGATAAAATTACCAAAGTCGCTTCTAATGTTTTAGGGCTTCTCAGTCTTTTATATCTTGGTTTTCAATGCTTAAAGAAATTTACAACACTATTCGAAAAAAATAATAAACCTCACAATGACTCATGTACAGCACGCGCACCCCTTCACCTTTTTTTGAATTTTGATGTCAATGGGACATTAATTTTGAAAGATACAACAAAAAAAGATGAAGACTACATGTTGATGTGCACTTTGACTAAAAATACATACGATCAATGGGATTCAGAGAGTAAAAGGATGTCTTTTAAACAATATGTCGACAATACCTTAGTTCCGGGGGATCGAAGCTCAAAAACCTTGATCAAAGAAAGACAAAAAGCGATTGCAAATTTCCCTGCTTGGTTAAATCAAAACAACCATTCTGCAGCAGATGAAGTTCAAGCAGATTTTCAAAAAATCAAAAAGAAATTTACAGATGAAACAGGGGTTGTCCATTATTCAATTTTTCCTTCATTCTATGTGATGTTAAAAAAATTGCGTCAAATGAATATACCTTTCACTATTATTCTTAGGTCCTTTGGCAATGATTTGCAAGAAGTCGTAAAAGAGATTGAAAATCATCCCGATGGTATCAAAATAAAGCATTGGGCCAAATTTGAAAAAATGAAGTTTACCTTCTTAACAAGCGGAAAAACAATTGAAAAAATGGAAGAGATTTTTGATATTTTTCTTTCATCAGATGGTCATTTCGCTGTTCAAGATGATTGGTCTTATTGGAATGAAGATCAAGAACTCTCAAGATCGGGTAAACCTTATATTTTCGATCTTAAAGGGTCGCGTAAAATCAAAAATCTCACGCTTTTTTTTGACGATAACATCACCTGTGAAGAAAAAGATATTATAAAAATATGTGAAATTTCCAATCAAAATATTTCAGCAAAAAGCTTGCGCGAAAAACTTATTTTCCCCGTAAATACAAAAGAAGCTATCTTAGATGACAATTATTTTATCAATAGAGTTTTAAACGCTATTCATTCTTAATTTCTCCTTAGTACCTGATCATTTAACGAAGGTTTGAATAAGTTATAAAAAGTGAGTAGGATCAACGCAGGATAACAGATTTCTAATATAGGATTTAAAAGGCGAGCTATTCCTTGAAATTCTAGCGTTGTTACTGCAAATGTAATCAATAGTGAAACAATTAAAATTGGAACGTATCCAACTTTTTCTCTCAGTATTTCCTTTTCAATAAAACTTGCAAAGGCTGCAATTAAGGCAATTGCAGTTGTCAGACAAGCAAAAGTCACCGTTAGGCCGACGATGATTCCTGCATAAGGCCCTAAAATTTTAATGGCAATCGTTCCTAACAGTTGGTCGTTGGCAACTCCTGCTAATTGAGGAGCGTACAGATAAGCAAGATAGCAAAATCCGATGTAAACTAATGCCAACAGGAAAGCCCCTATTAAACTAGCTATCAGTACAAAACGGTTTAACCTAGAAACGGCAGTTGAAGACGCTAAAGCGATGCAATCTTTTGATCCAGAATCGCTTTTAATGGGGGCTGCCGTTTCTAGGTTTAAATGAGGATCTCTTTCTGCACTTCCTAAAGATGAAATGACTATTGGGGCAAAGAAAAAGGCTGCTAATAGATCCATAGTATTATAGCCTTCTGTTAGGCCCTTCCAAAAATGAGAAATATTCGATGGATTTGAGGAAATTAAAAAGGCTTCAGGTGCCCCTATGAATCCTTTAATGACAACGAGAATCAAAAGAGCAATCATCAGAGGCGACAGAACATATCCAAGCCACTTAACCAAATAATTTTCCCTAAATGAAAAAAGGAAAATGAGGCCGCAAGTACTTAGACTGAATAGTACCAGTGGGAGGCCTGGAAAAGATAATGATAGCGTTGAGTGCATTAAAGCAATACATCGAGGTGCTGCGCCAAAGGGGCCAAGTAGAGATATGACTAAGGTAGCTATAACCAAACCTGGAATTTTGCCGAGACGGCTAAAAAAGAGCTTAATTTTTCCTTGATACCGAAACATTGCCAACAAACCAATAAACGGCATTGCTACTGCGGTAAGTAAAAATCCCGACAGCCCCCATGGAGTCTGATCAAGAGCTATCTGACCAAGAGCAAGAGGAAAAATAATATTTCCTGCACCAAAGAACATAGCGAATATAGCTAGTCCAAAAGCAAAACAATCAAATTTTTTTAACGTGTTCATAGATTTCCATCTTTAGACCTCTTTCAAAACTCCATTTGCCTGATAAAAAGAATCTTTTTCTCAAGCAAAGCGAGTATTGAAAGAAGCCTTTGTTATTTTATTGAGATACTGAAATGTAAAAGAAAACCAAAGATAGATGTGCGCTAGCTGCGCACGACAAAAACAACGACAGGGGAATTGACACAGCTGATGGCTGTTCTATAAGAACGAATAGAAAGTAGGTTAAATTCCGAAATTTCCATGAAGAAAATCTACCATGGTAGGTGTTTAGAATGCAAGGAAAATTTCAATTTTTTTGAAGAGGAGCTTAGTAGACCTCTTCAAGATTGTCTATTTGATTTCAATGACCATGACTTCAATGGGTTCGTTAGATTCATTGACGTCTCCATGCAGGGTATTTGGGGGATCTTCATTTAACCAATAGGCCTTGCCACTCTCAAAAACCAGCTCAGATGTTTCACCTGTTTCTTCAATTTTAGTAAGAGAGCCGCCTTTTAAACCTACGATAACTCTAGCACAATCATGTCTATGCATCTTAAGGGGTTGGTGGGGCATAATTACTGTTTTCCAAACTCTAACATGCTCATTTTCAAACTGAAATACTCTATGTGTCTTTGGGTTGTCCAAGCTTTCCTCACTATGGAGAAAATAGCAGAAGACAATCATTAGAAAAAATAACCGACGAAAAAGCATTTGTTCCCCTCGCGTAAATTCAAAATTTATAAGAGTATAGATTCATCTGTAATTTGAAACTCATTCTTTAGCTTTAGAATCTCATAAGGATTGTCTGTATAGATTGCGTCTACACCTAAGCTCACTGCCTGATCCCACTCATCTTTTCTATTAATACCAAAGAGAATTAAGGATACATTTGGATTAATTTTTTTTAAATAAGAAATAATATTAGGATTCCATAAATGAAATTCAACCATACTGGTTCCTTTTCCTAGAGCAAAGGTCTCGATGACTGTCATTTTTCTTTTTAGCTCAAACCCTATCCAATTAGAAGTCAAAGACAATTCAGTTTGGCCTGTTTGATTTAAATCTAAAAGTCTTTGCCGTGTAATGTCTCTCTTTTCAAATGTCTTCCAATAAGATTTATGCTGAGATAACAATTCAAGATGTTCTGAATGTGTTGAATAAAAAATGAGACGAGTTGACTCTTCGTCAGAAATCGTTTGCATCAAAGCATTCACGAGCGCTTCTGCTGGTAAGGATTTCATATCAATAATAATTAATGTCTTTGAAAACCTATCTAAAACCTCTTCGAGTTTGGGGATTTTTAAATTTTGATCGCGGAAAGGGTAGGATTCATTTAATTTAAAATTAAAACCTGCATTGAGATTTTCGATTTCTTCCCACTTATACTCTGAAATTGAACCAGAACCATTTGTCCATTGTTTCAGATCATCCGGATGATAGACAACCACCACTCCATCTTTTGTCACTTGCACATCCAACTCGAGAGCATCGCATCCTATTTCTAAAGAATTTGAAAATGAAAGAAACGTGTTTTCAGGAAAATTTTGCCCTCCTCCACGATGTGCAATCACCCAAGGCAGAGCATAAGCTGATGAAGTCACAAAGAGAAGATATATAAAAAATTTAAGTGCTGCCTTGTTCAATTGATTTGATTGCATTGATAAACCCTTGTTTGAGATAACAATTTATCTCCAATAAATTCAAAAGTCAAGACCTAAGCTATTGATAGAAAATCATATAGAAATCTTAGTTTTTAAGACTTTTTGTCCTTTTCTTTAGCTCCTTCATATAAATCCCTAACTCCGCCGTTCATTACGTAATAGTATAGTCAAACAATCCTTTCATAACTCGAAACTATGTCTATTAGAATTCCCCTCCAAAGCAAAGCTAACGATGGAAATGATATAATGATATAACG
>JANWJE010000125.1 GCA_025451995.1 Parachlamydiaceae bacterium
AATAAAACTAAGCGAAATTATAAGCAAATAAAATTTTATTTTACGGGGTAAACAAAACAAGCCATTGCTTATCTGCTAACGCAGATTGAGCAATGGCTTGTTTTGTTTACCCCGTGAACGGTTACAATCGATCTCCTTTTTCATCAAAATGATCGAATTAATATTGTTAAATATAATAAAAAAAAATTAAAATATGAATTAGCATTAAAATCCGATGGAATTATTTCAGAAGGAACGAATTTGAATAACCTCATGATTCAAAGTGCTTCTGATGTGAATGTTTATGCCATCGATAATGGACTTGATGGAGATAAAAATTCACAACAATCACAGCTATATACGCAATTTTTGAAAGATCTGTTCTCTCGTGAAGATTGTGTAAATTCCATTTCTCAAGCAATTCTTGAGACTTTGGAAAACACATTGTCGGATGGCGTTGGGTTATCTGAACAGGAAAATCTATTTATTGATGATTTAAAGTGTTTTGGAACAGATGCAGTCAAAAGCGGTATGATCACAATATACAATCATATCCTTTTATCTTTTGACACAATGATTGACCCTTTAGACAATTTAACCCATTTAATGAATCCAATCTCAGACAGAAAAAATCTTTTACATTCTTTAAGGAGCCTTCATGATCTATAACAAACTCCCCACTTTTTCTTTAGATAATTATATAGAAGAGCAAATGATTCCCCTTTCTAAAAAAGAGAGTTTCAAAGATTTTATCGAAATGCTTGGAGATTGGGTGATCGCCGTAAAAAAAATATCAGAAAACGGGAGCAGCGAAAATATCATACGAATAAAAAACCTGATCAATACCTTCCCCCCAGCACCTAACACCCCAAATGAGGTCATTTCACTTCGCAGCAAATTGGTTAATATGATTCGAGAAGAAAAATCTTATGACAAAGATTTAAAAACCATCGCAAATCGCGCCCTTGTTGCATATGAAAATCAATATCAACACAATCCTGAAAATAAAATAATCAGCTTCGATGAATTGGATGCCACTGAAATAGAAGATTAAGGTGCAGATGATTCTTTTGAATCTAGTACACTGTCGACACGCAAGGGTTACCGCATGCAATTCATACACTCCGTCCAGTTGAAAGCTGGAAAATTTGACAAAGAGGCGGTCTGATTTTGCATCAGACGAAGGCGAAATTTATTTTTTTATACAAGAAAGATTATACATCAAAAAGATTCTGAACAGGCTCTAAGACAAAACTGTCTAGTAGATTATTCTAGATTGTAAATGCCAATCATTGAAATGAATGATATCCTCCTTGACTGGGATTCTATCAGTGTCTTTCTCAAGAAATTCAATAAAGAATGCGTGTTGCATGAATGATAGCGTGCTTCATTTGAGTAAGCGAAGGTCCATATTCATCTTCTTCACTGGGATAACGAAATTCTGTAGCATAAGGTGTTAAAATTGCTGCATCTATTTTTAGAGAAGAAAAATCAGAATCAATGTGAGTGCAATCATCGAGTAATTTTAAAAGATCATGTGTTCTTTGAGTAGGGTTGGAATGATAGGCTAAAAAACTTTTAAGAGCTTTTCAGCACATTGTTGGGTGTGTGCAATGGCTACATTTAGTGTGAAGTCTTTTTCTGTCCCTTTTTCTGCTAATTTTAAATCACTTTCTGCTATTCGCAGCCACCATTTATAATTTGCCATAAAGCATTTTGCCTTCGCGTCGTATTTTAGCTAATAAGGTAGTTTGATCTAGGGAACCTTGATCAAATTCCTTTTTAGTACGTACGAGCAGGTCTTTCGAGATTCCGAGTCCACAAAGAGCTAAAAGACCTTTAACTGGACGTTCAAATCGACTTTGATCTGATTTTTCTACTATAACCATGAGATCAAGATCGCTTTCGTCAGAAGGGTTTCCCCAGGCATAAGAACCAAAAAGATAGATTGCTTGAGGGTGATATGTTTTGACCAAACGCATAACAACTTCTTCGATGATTGTAGGACTAATCATACATAATGAATAATGGTTGTGTTTAATGTTTAATACCGTGCTGCACAAAGAATATATTAGTCAAGAGAAAATAAAAGGGTCAGATACTCCCATAAATTTGCTGATTTATGAACAAGCAGTTTTGCCGCAACCGCAATTGCTTTTTGACGCACTTTTTTCTGTGGCAGGTGAAGATGGCTTTGAATAATCTGTGCAGTAAAAGCCCGATCCCTGAAATTGCAAGCCTATACCCATGCCAAATTTTCTCTTGAATGATGGCATGTGGCAGTGGGTGCAATGTGTGAGCGGCTCATCCGTCATTTTTTGCAAAATCTCGTCTTGATGACCACAGCTTTGACACTGATAGTCGTATGTTGGCATTGTTTAAATCTCCTATAAATTAAAGGGACAATAGGTGTCTCTATCGTCCCTTGTTGTCCCTTAAGTCCCTGGGCTTTTCGCTACATGCCCATCCCCATGCCACCCATTCCGCCCATGCCACCCATGCCACCCATTCCGCCCATTCCGCCCATGCCATCCATTGCTGGTGCATGCTTGGATTTTGGTTGGGGTTTATCGGTGATCATGGCTGCTGTTGTCAGCAATAATCCGGAAATTGAAGCTGCATTGATCAGTGCGCTTTTAGTGACTAACACCGGATCGATGACGCCTGCTTTGAGCAGATCTTTAAATTCATCGGTCAATCCGTCATACCCATAAGCGCCTTTTCCTTCATAGATTTTTTCTGCGATGAGGTTACCTTGCTTCCCACAATTGTTGGCAATAGTGGTTGCCGGTGCAAAGGCCGCTTGTCTGATAATCGATACGCCGATCGCTTCATCGCCGCTAAGCTTTAAAGTATCTAAACTTGCGACTGCGCGAAGAAGGGCCACGCCCCCGCCTGGGACTATTCCTTGAGCGACAGCTGCGCGGGTAGCATGCAGTGCATCTTCAACGCGAGCTTTTTTCTCTTTAAGTTCTGTTTCAGTTGCGGCTCCAACATTGACGACAGCAACGCCGCCGACCAATTTTGCCAAACGCTCTTCTAATTTTTCGCGATCATATTTTGAAACGGAGGGGTTATTAATCTCGGCCTTGATTTGAGCAATTCTTTTCTTGACTTCGTTCGAATTGCCAGCTCCATCGATGATAGTTGTTTCATCTTTAGATATTTTAACCACTTTGGCTTGACCGAGAACTTCTAATCCCACTTCTTCAAGTTTAAGGCCCACTTCTTCTGAAACAACTTTTCCGCCCGTTAGAATTGCAATGTCTTCTAATAACGCTTTGCGTCGATCGCCAAATCCGGGAGCTTTGACTGCGCACACTGCCATACCCGCTTTGATCTTATTGACAACGAGGGTAGCTAACGCTTCGCCATCGACATCTTCAGCGATAATAAGCAAAGGACGCGTTCCTTTAGCCATTACTTTTTCTAAAATCGGCACGAGATCTTTTGCCGCAGAAATTTTTTTATCTATGATGAGGATTTGAGCATTTGAGAGTTCTGCAGTCATTTGCTCTGCATTTGTAATAAAATATGGAGAAGCATATCCCTTATCAAACTGCAAGCCTTCGACATAATCGACGTGTGTCTCAATTCCTTTTGCTTCGGCCACGCTGATAATTCCATCCTTTCCTACGCGCTCCATCGCTTCGCCGATGATGCGGCCGATTTCGATGTCATTATTCGCTGAAATTGTCGCAATTTGCTGAATCTCTTGCGGTGTATTGATAGGCGTTGCTAATCGATCAAGCGCTTGAGTCATTGTTTCAACTGCTTGGTCAATCCCGCGTTTAAGAGCCATTGGGTTGGCTCCGGCTGTCACATTTTTCATTCCGGCGCTATAAATGGCTTCAGCTAAAACGATCGCTGTCGTTGTTCCATCACCTGCTGAATCAGAAGTTTTTGAAGCGACCTGGTTGACAAGTTGAGCGCCCATATTTTCAAATTTATCTTTCAGGGCAACTTCTTTTGCCACTGTCACGCCGTCTTTAGTTGAAAGAGGTGAGCCAAAGCTTTTATTGATGACAACATTGCGCCCTTTTGGACCTAATGTGACTTTGACAGCTTTCGCTAATGTTCTAATCCCTTTTAATATCGACTTAAGAGCTTCTTCACTGAATTGTAATATTTTAGGCATAACCTACTCCTTTAAGTCAGGGGTTAAGATAGAATTCCAAGAACATCATCTTCAGCCAAAATGAGATATTCTTCATCATCTTGCTTTACTTCTGTTCCAGAGTATGAACCAAATAGTACGCGATCCCCCACTTTCACCGAGATGGGATCTAATTGACCGTTTTCATTTAATTTCCCCGGGCCTGCAGCTAATACGGTTCCTTCACGGGGTCTTTCTTGCGCTGAATCGGGAAGTAAAATCCCCCCTTTGGAAGTTTGAGCTTTTGAACGTTGAACCAAGATTCGGTTCCCTAAGGGTTTAATCTTAACCATCGTTGCCATCGTCGTCTCTCCTGTTTGGTTTTTTACAATGTTTCACTCACCTTACGCTCTTATAGCGGCATTTGGACCGAAGCGAAAGTTCCCGCGAACGAATGATTGAAAAGGGGGCTATATTGAGTGAAATATTGCCCCCTTTTCAATCATTCGTTCCCGGGGCTTTGGCTCGGTCGAAATACTGCTATAAGTGCGTAAGGTGAGTGTTTCATCAAGGAGTTTAAAAATGTTGGGCTTTTATGTCAAGAATTTAGCAGCTTTGTCGCTAGATTGCTAAAATTCTCTAATTATAGAGTAAGTAAGCTTTTCTTTTTTTGAGATATTGCTCTCTTTCTTTTTGGTGTAAAGAGCGCAGTTTCCACACCACAAATGTCTCTTCTTTGAGAATACGTAAAACTTCAGATGTGCCATTGACTTTGTTAAACATCTCTTCCCTTTGCTTTGCAGCCTCCAAGCTTTTTTGAAAAAATGTCGGGTAGAGGACTTTCAATGTCCCTAAAATTAAATACTGTGTTGTCACCGGCAAATAGGAGTGTCGATCGGTAATACAGATCAATACCCCATGACACGCCTCGCCGGCAAAGCGCCCAAAAAAGGGGGTATAATGGAAAGGTTGAAAGCGCACGCCCTGAAACTGCTGGCTATTCAAACGAGCGGCAAATTGTTCGGCATCAATCCATGGGGCTCCGACAACTTTAAAAGGAAGGGTATATCCAACTCCAATATTGACAATTTGCAATTCTCCAAGCAATCCGGTTGCCGGATAAAAAAATGGAGTATCCGCTTCCGGAATTTGCGGGCTGGTTGGAATCCATATCAGCCCGGTATCTTGGAAACTCATTTTCCTTAGCCATTCTTTCATTGGAATGACGGTCAGTTCACATCCAATGTTATATTCCTTATTAAAGAAAAGAGCTAGCTCCCCAATGGTCAGTCCATGGCAATAAGGGACGTTGAGATACCCTACAAATGAGCGCAATGAATCTTCTAACATGGGTCCATCAATGCATTCACCTCCAAGGGGATTTGGACGATCGAGGACAATAAAGGGAATATGCAGCTTTGCAGCTTCTTCCATCGCGTAGAATAACGTTGTAATATAAGTGTATGAGCGAGAGCCGATATCTTGCATATCAAAAATCAATAAATCGATATTTTTTAACATGGCTTCAGTTGGGCGCCTCGTTAGCCCATGCAAACCATAAATGGGAAGATGATTAGCATCTTCTTCATCGACCACATCATCCCCAGCATGCTGCAATCCCATTAAACCATGCTCGGGCGCAAAAAGAGCGGCGAGTGTGAAATCTAAAGGTCCGGCTTGTTGTTTTAAAAGCTCAATTGTTGTGTTTCCTTTAGAATCGATGGCAGTAAAGTTGGTGATTAAGCCAATCGTTTTCCCTTTTAACAACGCTTGGTGATTTGCAACGAGATTTTCAACCCCTAAAAATACTTTTCCCTCCAAGAAAGATAAAACAAAAAAGAATATAAAAAAAAATTTCACACAATGCCCTTATAGAAAATTAATCCCTCGATTTTGTAAAATAAGAAACCAATTTCAAATAAAAATAAAGTAAAAATTATGATTCCTTCATGTTTACCAACAAATCATTCCCCCAAAATTGTTTCCATTTCCTTGAATCATCCATCCAATCCCACATTGAATAGCGATAGCAAAACGCATTCACTCGTTCCAAAAAATGTTAACACTTGTGAAAGTTCTCAACCAATCACAGGAGAAAATGTATTTCCTTGGACAGCAGAAGATGATAAAGAACTAAATGGTCTTTTTATCAAGAAGCATTTTAGTCATATCATTCATTCATCGATACCCTCCGCAGCAAATGAAGAACCCATCAAGAATGAAAAAATAGTAGAACTGACACAAGAAATTGTAAATGAAAACATTAAACAACTTTTCGAACAATGGAGTAATGAGAAAAACAGCGATATTGAATAGACCTCTTGCATAATTCGCTTTGTTTGATAAAATGAAAGATTTTTGGATGGATTTATTGCCAAATTTTGAGAGCATATTGGGTTAAATATGGTCGAAAAATTTGGCAATAAAGACGCCAAGACCCTGATTGCTGCCTTAGAAGGGCAGTAGATTCGAGATTATTTTCTCTCTAGGAGCTCGCACAGGCTGCCGAAAATAGTTGAACCATATTGACTAATATGGCTCAACTATTTTTGCGAGCTCCTAGAGGAAAAGAACTCGAATCTACCCGCTTATAAGGC
>JANWJE010000126.1 GCA_025451995.1 Parachlamydiaceae bacterium
AATAAAACTAAGCGAAATTATAAGCAAATAAAATTTTATTTTACGGGGTAAACAAAACAAGCCATTGCTTATCTGCTAACGCAGATTGAGCAATGGCTTGTTTTGTTTACCCCGTGAACGGTTACAAAATTAGTTGTAAAGGGATTTATTAACAGTGAATTTATTAACGGGGTGATGCAAGATTTTGAGCCCTGCCCCCGCCTACCTGCCTTAGCCTGATTAAAAAATGAAACGCAAAGGTTCAAAGATGCAAAGATGTTAACCGGAATTTTTACTCTCTTTGCGTCTTTGCATCTTTGCGTTTCATTTTTTTTCGGGCACAGCCGGAGGTTTATTCAAAGAGCTTGAATAGGCCAATCCCCGCAAAATAGCCCACAAAAGCAGCAAAACCGACACGCCTTACATACCAGAAAAACTGCACGCGTTCGAGGCCCATAAAGGCAACGCCGGCCGCAGATCCAATGATCAAAATACTTCCGCCTGTTCCGGCGCAATAAGCGACGAGATGCCAAAAACTCGAGTCTATAGGATACGTTGTCATCTCATACATCCCCATGGCAGCAGCTACTAGAGGAACGTTATCGATGATAGCAGAAGCTAAGCCGATAATAATTGCAATTGTATCGGAGTTAGCGATTTTTCTATCCATCCAAGAGGATAATGCATCGAGAACACCTGCCGTATGCAAAGCATCGATAGAAAGCAAAATTCCAAGGAAAAACAAGACACTCGAGACATCTATCCGGGTCATAATATTTGGAACCAAGAGATGCTCTCGGTCATCATAGCGATTATGCACCATATCGGTAAAAAGCCACATTAAACCAAGTCCGAAAATCATCCCCATGAAAGGGGGTAAACCAGTGGTGATTTTAAAAATTGGAACGAAAATAAGGGAGGCGATTCCTAGCCAAAAAACAACATTTCCCATAGGTTCCAATTGATGGTGCTCCACCGGGGGGATCTCTTTAAAATTCCCTTTTAAACTAAAGCTTAAAATTGCCAAGCTACCAATGAGGCAGGCAAAACTTGGGAGAAAGAGCGTTTTCATAACAGCAATTGTAGACAGCTGGCCACCAATCCACAACATCGTAGTTGTGACGTCGCCAATGGGTGTCCAGGCCCCACCCGCATTTGCGGCAATCACAATCGCTCCGCCTAAAATTAAACGATCCTCACCTTGGTCAGTGAGTTTTCGAAGAAGAGTGATCATTACGATGGTTGTTGTCAAATTGTCCAATACCGATGAGAGAAAAAATGCAATAAAACTCAAAGCCCAAAGAAGGGCTTTCTTGGAGCGCATGCGTATCGCATTTGAAATGATTTCAAAACCGCGATGGGCGCTAATAATTTCAACAATTGTGAGTGCACCAAGAAGGAAAAAGATGACTTGGCTCACATCGGCTAAGTGTTCAGATAAATAGGTAAGGTTATTTTCATGGGATTCAACTGTATTGATAAACTGCAAGATCCAACACACAATCGCCATAAGCAAAGCAATCGATGTTTTATTAATTTTTATAACGTGTTCTATTGTGATAGAAAAATAACCTAAAACAAAGGTCGCTATCATTAACAGACTAAATATGCTTATATTTGTTTCCATCACTTAATCTCTCATTTGCCGGCGCAGCAACATGGTTTTTTTATTTCTTCGCTCTCCTCTTTTTTTTCTGTAAAAAAAAGAGTGCGTTTTAATATGTAATTTATTCCAATAGAATAGATGACCCCTAAAGGAGCTGTTCTGGAAATAATCCAAACAATATTATTGATGTTAAATTTCCCATCAATGCAAAGGGGCATGTTATATTTTACCTTTAAAAATATAAAAGTCAGGGTGGTTAAGGTTCCGATTAAACCCGCGCTCACTCTTCTACCGACAAGACTTTCTGGGGGGTTTATACCAAAATATCCCCCTGCCAATCCCCCCACCCAACCGACGACTACACACATTGGACACATGTTAAACCTCATTAAAAAAAGTAAAAAATTAACAAATGATGGCTGAATCGTCAAGAGATATCACATTATGGAAAGAAATTTTAAAACTTCGGTCTGTGATCCCCCCTCATTTTTTGAAAAAAAAGCTATATAAAGGATTATCTTTGGCCATCTTTGGAATTGCTTTCTTATTGATCGGAGGGACTTTTTTGCCTATAGAAAGGCTTGATCGCTGGGGTTTTGTACTATTTTCCCTTTCAATGGCGCTAATCACCCTTGGCTTACTCCCCTATCGCCGTTTGGCTCAATTGCAGGTTAAACCAAATGAGCTCCTTTTTACAACCAATGAAATGATTTTTATTCAAAGGGGAAAGCCGGCTTGGTCAACACAACTCACATCCATTCGAAACATTGAATATAGAGAAACAAAACGAAGCTTTGGAATCGTCGTTATTTTAAAAGAAAATCGATCTTTTTATTTACCTTACTTTAACAGGCATGCCTATCGCGAATTTGAAGACATTCTGAAATTTCTTTAAAGGCAGGTCGAGACGACCTGGCTATTCCTTTTTTAACTGAACTTATAGGGAATAATGATATGATCGATCACCCAACCGGAAATAAAAGTATCTTGCTTCAACTGGTCGCCAATTTTTTTGACATTCCATTTTCCGCTTGGAATTTCTTTATAGGACAAGGGTTTTTCTAAAATAGGCAACAGATTTTCGCAGATTGTATTGATTTCATGCCCTAACACAAAAAGAGCTCCCCCAATGGTGAGAAGAGTAACTGTATCAGTGAGTTTAGTCTCACTTGTAAAAAGAGTCAACGCGCCAATAAGAAAAAAAGGAAGGGAGGCAAACCTTACAGTCAAAGCTGCGTTTTGGATTTGTATAATTTTTTCTTGAACTTCTTCCTTTTTTTGTTCTTTTGCGCCGCTCACTTGAGTGATGACTTCTTTAACAGTTTGTTGAGTTGCTTCAAATACATAGACGGCTGCCGCTTGGATGCGAGGAGCGTTTACCTCTACCTTGGTTTCCGATTTTTCCGAGGGTTTGGCATCAGAAACATTTTTCCCCCTCCATGTTTGGATGGTTTCTGTTCCTCTTTCAATGATTTTGTTTGCAGCTTTATCTGCCAATTTATCTTTTACTTTTTCTCTAACCCTGCCAATCATAAAAATCCTCTTTTCATTGATTGCGAAACACAATAACGAAAAGAGGATTAATGCCCAAATAAAAATTTCTGAACTCATAATTTGCTCTCTGCGCCTTTGCGTCTCTCTCTTGTTCCTCTGCGTTTCAATTTGTTTTTCTAAATCGGGATTTACCGTCCGTTTAGAACAAAAAATACGCAGAGGAAAATAAGCGAGAGACGCGAAGGCGCGGAGAGCAAGGTTTGACTCCTAATTCCAGCTTTCAACTGGACGAAGTATATACTTATATTCCAGTTTGGATAATATCGTGGAGATGAATAAGACCTAAGACTAGGCGATCGCTATTGATAACCGGGAGCATCATAAAGCGCCGAATGGGATCTCCTTCCATGATTTTCATCGCATCCCAGGCTAAAACTTCCGGACCGATAAAACTTGGAGATGGATTCATCACTTCATGCATGGAAGAATCTAAAACATCTCCACCCAATTTCTGCAGCATGCGCCTTAAATCGCCGTCGGTAAAAATTCCTAAAAGCTTTTTATCTGAATCTGCAATCAAAATGCAACCGCATCTTTTATTTGAAAGCTCCACTAAAATATTACCAAGGCGGTCTGTTGGGGTGCATAATGGAATACGCTCTCCGATCAGCATGAGATCTTTTACCTTTAAAGTGATCCGCTTCCCAATTCTGCCGGAGGGGTGATTCAAAGCGTATTGATCGATACTAAAATTTTTATGGCGCATTAAAGCCACAGTTAATAAATCGCCAAACAATAGTTGCACGGTTGTCGACATTGTGGGGGCCATATCAAAGGGGCAAAGTTCGTGCTTAAAGGGAAGAGTGACTGTAATATGGCAAGCGGCAGCCAAACGAGAATTTGGATTACAGACGACTGCGATGAGTGTGGCCCCTTTGTTTTTTATCGCCGGGATGAGCTGCATTAACTCATCGCTTTCGCCGCTTTTACTCATGATGATAAAGATATCTTGAGAGGAAACCATTCCAAGATCGCCATGCAAAGCATCGGTTGGCGAAAGATAAAAAGCGCGCGTGCCGGTCGAAACCATGGTAAAAGAAATTTTCTTAGCCACTAATCCGCTTTTTCCAACACCTGTAAAGAATAAAACACCCTTACATTCTAAAAGCTTCTGAACCAATTGTTCAATCGGTTGAAGCTCCAGTGTTGTAAAAAAATGATCCGTATAATTGCGCTGTCTATCTAGGAGTTCTTTTAACATAGGGGTGGATTTTAAACGACGAAGAGTTTATACACAAGTACTCTCGAGATATGTACAGTATATTATGTCAAAAAAAATTCCTATTAGCATTGCCTATGGAGATGGCATCGGTCCCGAAATTATGGAAGCGACTCTCTTTGTCTTGAAAGAAGGGGGGGCTTCGTTAGACTTACACCCTGTTGATATAGGCGAAAAGGTCTATCTTAAAGGGATTCCAAACGGCATCGAGCCCTCGACCTGGGAAATGATCAAAAAAACAAAAGCCTTTCTAAAAGCGCCGATTACCACCCCTCAAGGGGGAGGTTTTAAAAGTTTAAATGTCACAATTCGAACAACCCTTGGCCTTTACGCAAATGTTCGCCCCTGTGTCGCCTATTTTCCTTACGTAGAAACTAAGCATCCAGGGATGGATGTGGTCATCGTGAGGGAAAATGAAGAAGATTTATATATGGGGCTAGAATATCAGCTGACCGAAAATACATTTGAAGCAAAAAAGATCATGACTCGGCAAGGATGTGAACGAATTATCCGCTATGCTTTTGAATATGCACTTGCCTATCAGAGAAAAAAGGTCACATGCTTTGTTAAAGATAATATTTTAAAAGAGACAGACGGTTTGTTTCATAAAATCTTTGACCAGGTCGGCGAGGAGTATTCCGCAATAGAAAAGGAACATTGGATTGTCGATATTGGAGCTGCGAAATTAGCAGATACCCCCACAATTTTTGATGTGATTGTGATGCCAAATCTATACGGCGATATTTTATCTGACGTTGCAGCGCAAATTGCAGGCTCAGTGGGGCTGGCAGGCTCATCTAATATTGGTCCCTCTCTGGCGATGTTCGAAGCCATTCATGGATCCGCCCCAAGAAGAGCCGGTCAAAATCTTGCAAACCCCTCAGGACTTCTCCTAGCAGCCATCCAGATGTTGGTGCACATTGGCCAACCCATAGAAGCGGCTCGAATTCATAATGCCTGGCTTAAAACCATCGAAGATGGCATACACACTTATGACATTTTTAAAGCTAACAACAGCAAAGAAAAAGTGGGCACTCAAGAATTTGCTCGAGCGGTCGTTGCTCGTTTAGGTCAAGAGCCCATACAACTCCCCGCTGTCCACTACAGCGCAAGAAAACAGATTCATCGCGACACAAAAAATGCATCTGCTGAAATCGCTTCAAACAAAGAGCTGCTAGGCGCAGATGTATTCATCAATTGGAAAGGTACAATTGAAGATTTAGTCACCAAATTCTCTATAAGCACTTTAAAGCTCAACTTCATCAGCAATCGCGGTGTAAGGGTTTGGCCCGACAACCATCCGGAAACGCTTTGCTCAGACTGTTGGCGAGCGAGGTTGATGAGCGAAAAAGGGCCCATTGAATATGCAACCATTCTCAAGTGCTTAGAAGAATTATCCAATCAGCAGGTTGAAATCGTCCAAGTGCAATCTCTTTACCATTTTCATTAGACCTCTTTTAACGATCTTTAACTTTAGCGAGTTCGTTCGCTTTATCTATCAATTTTTCCTTGGTGTATTCTTCACCATCGATTTTGAAAGTTTTCCCTTCATCAAGACAAGCAGCTATTTTTCTATAGGTTTTGCTGTAATTGGGATTTAATTCGATGGTTTTTCTATAGAGAGATGCTCGATTCCATTTCTTATTATCAAATTCTATTTTTTGCCCTCTCCCTAACAAATTTCCTAAATTATAGTATGCTTTATAATAGTTTTTATCTAAATCGATCACTTTTATATAGCAATCCATTACAGAAAAGCTTAGGCCACCGATTTCGACTTTTTCTTTAAGATCCATTTCTCTTCCTAAAATAAGATAGGCATGCAAATAATTTGGGTCGATTTTCAAAGCCATCAAAGCCAAATCGATCGCCGAATAATCTTTTTTCACTCCTTCAATATTCAACAAAATGACTTGCGTATGCATCAATGTGTTTGCAAGAGCACAAAAAAGCATAGGAGTATTTGAATCTACCTCAGGCAATTTGATGCATTTTTCCTCAAGCAATTCGATGCATTTTTTTTGATCTAATTCTTCGATATCTGAAATGGGAGATTGGCTGATTTTTATATCATCCCCTTTTTCTGAAACAGGAGAACTGGCTTCAGAGCTTTGTTTTTCAAAATCTTCCTCTTTTTTTTCAAGAATTAGCGCATCTTTTTCCTTTGCTGCTAATTCTTCTTCAGTTTTTGAATCGCTGCGGTGTGCGGTCTCTTCAATTAGATGTAAACTTTCTATTTCTTCTTTCTCAGAAATGACCAAAGTTTTCTCGGATTCATTATCTTGTTCAGGGGTCAGGCTTCCATTTTCGATTAGCAGCAAATAGAGGGGTAGTCCAATAGAACTCTCCTCTTCTATCAAGGTGCTCGGACTTGAATTGACGCTTTCGATCTCAAACTCTTTAAAGAGAATCTCAATTTCTTCTTCAACGCATTTTAGCAAATTTTCTTTATCGTTTTTTACTAAATGAATTTCATTCTCAAGTGGATGAATGATTTTTTCTTGGATGGTGAAAAATTCAGAAGCGATGTCTGAAAGATCAAGGACTGTGGATTTTAAGGCATCCGAACACTCGGCTTCATCGTCTGTTTCTTCACTATTTACTTCACTTAAAGTCGATCGTTCATCCTTTTGTATATTGGGAACATCATGAAAAGGGAGGGACTGAGAAAGAATAACCTCTTCTGCCGATAGAGTGACAACTTCAAAATCAAGTTTGAAGGCGAGTTCCTCTTCATCTGTGAAAGTACCATTGACATCTTGTATTTTAAGATTTTCACCGTGATGACCCTTTAGCCGCTTTCTTTCCATTAGCTCTGTTTCATTCATTTCCAAATCATCTTCTAGATCAAATATCTCATCTTCTAGCCCTTTATTCTCTTTTGATGCAGACACCACTGAAGAAGCTGTATTCTCTGAATCTTTACCAAGTTTGACAACAGTGATTTTTTTCGTGGAAAGGTCTTTTGATTTTCTTTTTTGGGTGCAGAACCGGTAAATGGCATAGGCGGCTAAGCATACAAATACAACTGTTACAATGGAAATAATTTTTTTTTGCTGCTCTTTTAAAAAAGAATATGGATTGACATTGAGGATGTTTGTGGGTAAGGAAAATAATTTAAAATTAATGTTCATATGTTTGCCTAATTTTGATATCGTATAAAATTAAGCAGAGCATTTTGCACTTATTCTAAATGATTTTCCAGTAAAATTAATAGACCTCTCATTAATTCGAACTATTGAATTGAACAAGTTCACTGTGATAGTATTGCGTTTCGTTCAACTCCCCTTCTTGTTTAGCAATAAAGACAGTCACCGCTGCATCACCTAAAATATTGAGGAGGGTTGTCATCATATCGCGCAAACGGTCAATCCCTGCTAAAAGTGCTAATCCCTCAAGCGGCAGTCCAACTGAGGACAGAACAGCTGACAGCATGATTAATCCGCCCCCCGGAACACCTGCTGTACCAATTGCAGAAAAAGTGGTTGTTAAAAATAAGGTGGCATATTTTGAAAAATCTAATGGGATTCCATAGGCATTGGCCACAAAAATGGCGCTCATCATTTGATAAATGGCCCCGCCATTCATATTCATCGTGATTCCAAGGGGCAATACAAAACTTGAAATATTTTTAGAAACCCCTAAATTTTCCTGAGCACAATGCATGGCAACAGGCAATGTTGCAGCACTGCTGCATGTCGAAAAAGCCATAACGATCGCATCCCCCATTCCTCTTAAAAAAGGGATAATCGCTAAACGGCCAACTGCTTTGAGAAGCCCGCCATACACGCATATGAAATGAAGAATGCAGCAAAGATAATAGACCCCAAGAAACTTAAAGAGCGGGATAAAAAGAGAAACGCCAAAAGTTCCCGTTACCCAAGCCATCAATGCAAAGACACCGATGGGAGAAAATTCCATAATAAGAGAAGTTAAACGATACATCACATCCGCTAATGATTCTAGGACATTTAATAGCGGCTTTCCTTTAGAGCCGGAAAAATTGATTGCAAGGCCTAAAAAAACTGCAAAGACGATCACCTGAAGAATATCCCCTTTTACCATGGCCGCTATAGGATTACTCGGAACAACAGAGAGGAGAATTTCTCCGATCGATAATGTTTTTGCTGGATTGGCTTCTTTTGTCGCTAATGAAAGGCCAGCCCCCAAATCAAAGAGATTTGCAAGGATAGTGCCGGCTGAAATAGCGATAATGGTCGTTGCCAAATAAATTCCAATCGTTTTTCCACCCACTCTTCCAAGTTTTTTTGGATCATGAATACTCGTGATTCCCACAGTCATTGAAGCGAGAATCAGCAGAACAATAATCATATTAATTAGATTGAGAAAAAGAGAACCTAAAGGTTTTAAGTAAATCGCTTTCTCACCTAATAATAAACCCGCGACAACTCCAAGGGCGATTCCAATAAAAATTTTTACCCATAATTTCATAAATAACTTATTAGACCTCTTGCATAATTCGCTTTGTTTGATAAAATGAGAGATTTTTGAATGGATTTATTGCCAAATTTTGAGAGCATATTGAGTTAAATATGGTCGAAAAATTTGGCAATAAAGACATCAAAAAGATCCATTTTAGCAAATAAATGGAATTATGCAAGAGGTCTATTACCCTATATTATTTTTGCTTCTGCTTTCTGCAGAAAATTTTGCCAGTCCTCTTGACCTGCCACAATCTTCAATTCCAGTTGGACCCAAAAAATCGGAAGTGCGAGGATGAGCCCCTCTTCGATCTTCACTCGATCTTTTTCGGTACAAATCAAACATTTAGCCCCTTTCTTAGCACTTTCAATGGCAAAATCTTTCAAATCTTTATCATGGAAGTTTTCATGGTCAGCTAAAATAAGTTGATTGACAATTGTAAACCCTTCTTGCTCCAAGGTTCTTTGAAAATAGTCTGGATAAGCAATCGCGCAAAACATGCCCATTTTTTTTTCATTCTCTAAATCAACGGCTTTACCTTGAAGGTCTCGTATAGCCGCCACAACCCCTTTGGTTCCAATCACAGGGGCTTGAATATATGGATTTAAAAGCACTTTAACTCGGTTGAATTGCTCTTCATCTTGGATATGATTCAAAATAATCAGTTGTGCTCTTGAAAGAGATCGAATATCTTCACGTAAAAAACCCCTGGGGAGAAAATACCCTTGACCAAAGGGATCGCCAACATCGACAACGACCACGTCAAAATCCCTCGCTAACCGCCGATGCTGCATTCCATCATCTAAAAGGATCACTTGAGCCCCGGCTTTTGCAGCCAAAAAAGAAGCCTTTTTTCGATTACCCCCCACGATCACAATCGATCTTGGCAGTCTTTGTGCCAATAAAAAAGGCTCATCTCCGCTGTAGCTTGCAGGAAACGTGGGACCCTGCCCTTCGCATAGCGTTAAAGGCGTTTCTAATTTTTCAACTTGAGAGCGGTATCCCCTTGATAAAATTGCTACTGTATAACGAGAGTAGAAGGCTCCGGCGAGGAGCAGCGTCACAGGGGTTTTACCTGTCCCCCCGGCGACAATATTTCCAACACTAATCACTAAAGGGACCGGCGGGACATAGCGGCGCATCCATCCATATTCATAGAGGCGATTGCGCAAATGAGCTCCAATTCCATAAAGCCAGCTCAAGGGAAGTAAAAGGGCCTTAATGAGAAAAGCTAAAAACCCTTTTTTTCTCCCGCGGATGACATCCTTTAAATAAATTTCAATTTTATTTTTCATAATTTTTTAGGGGATGAGAGGGAATCTTTTTTTTCATGCTCTTCCACCGGATCAAATAAAAGAGATTCCATCTGCCCGATGATCATATGAATGGCTGCCATATGTGCCTCTTGGATGCGATCAGAGGTGTCAAATCCCTCGATAATCAATTCATAATCTGCAACATTTTTCAAATTTCCCCCATCTTTGCCTAAAAAAGAAACAGTCTGCAGACCAAGCTCTTGCGCTCTATGAAATGCTTTAATGATATTCAAAGAGTTGCCACTCGTGCTCAACCCCACAAAAATATCTCCGGGCCTCCCATATGCCTCGATCCCTCGAGAAAAGACTGAATCAAACCCAATATCATTGCCCACACAAGTTAAATGGCCAGGCTCCGTTAAAGCAATGGCAGGCAATGCTTTTCTTTTTTTTCTAAAAAAACCCGTCAACTCTTCAGCAAAATGGGCGGCGTCGCATAAACTTCCACCATTTCCCGCAACAATTAATTGATTGCCTCTTCTAAAACAAGCAGCGAGAGCCTGGGCGACATGCTGCATAAATTGAAGAGCGATTGGCTTTTTAAGTTGTTCAATTGCTCGAATGCAATCTTCAATCTCAAAGAGGAATTTTTGATTCATAGAAAACTTTATTTGGAAATTTATAACGGAAATTCCACTTTTTGATGCAACGATTTTTGTTAGATTTTTGATTCTAAGCATTTTGCATTTGCGCAGTTGTATTTGTAGACACTAAAAGCAAATAGCAAAGATGCTTAGAATCAATAAAGATACAAAAAGCGGACCATCAAAAAGTAGAACTTTCGTTATAATATTCTTAATCACCGCCTGGTTAAGAAGCAAGTGAATTTTCATTTTTCTAAATCTCTAAAAACCAATATTTTTACCTATTGCTGATTATTTAAGCTTTTGATTAGAATAGCCTTAACTGATCATACTATCCTTCGGAGGTTACCATGCAGATCTTAAAGTTAAGTACAATTCTTTTATTTGGCGTATTATTCATGACAACAATCATTTCGGAAGCACAAGCAGGCTGTTGCAGAAGAAAATCAACTTTTGGCGTAAGTTTTAATGTTGGATCCCCCGGTTATGTCGTCGCACCGGCTCCTGCCGTCGTCGCACCGGTCCCTGTCTACCCGGGTTACGCTGCGCCGGCACCTGCGCCTTATCCCTATTATAACTATTACGCCCCAGCTCCGGCTCCTGTATACGTTCAAAACCCCTACTATGTCCCCCCTCAAGGTGGTGTCACTTATACTTATAAATGGAAAAATAAGTGGAGATAGTCTAAACAACTAAGTAGTTATCATTCTTGCACGTGTCCAGAACAAAAATTAAACGCAAAGACGCAAAGGCGCAAAGAGAATACGAGTAGCAACCATAAATCAAATTCCTCGATTGCTTTTAAAAAAACAATCGAAGAAGGTTTTCAATTTTGCTTTCATAAAATTGAAAAAATTTATCCACTTTGCACCTTTGCGTCTTTGCATTTAATTTTTGTTTTGGGCAAGAAGAGCGAATTTTCATTTTAAAGAGGATGGCTCATGTTGATCACGCTTTTGACAATTCTTTTTTCATTATTCATGGTCTATTTGGTTCCTACAATGGTCCAATTGGAGCCCGCTCATCTCGCCCCTATTTTACTTGTCGGCGGGACGTCTATCTTTTTTGGAACAGTGTTGCTGAATCTCTTTATTTTGACACCTTTTCAGAAATTAGAAGTCAAATTATGTCCAAATTTGATGGAGATCCTTCGAAAGGATTCTCCGTTAAAATGGGGAAGACTCTACCTCTTTTTCTTTGTCTTGGTGACTTATGTGTGCGTTGCTTTTGCTTTTCGTGTAGAGGAATTGAGATTTCATTGGTTTTTATTGGTTTGGTTAATTCTTTTTGCAGCAGCTATTGATGTCTTACGCGATAGTTGGCGAAGATTAGTCAATCTGATGAATCCTCTTTTTTTAATTTCTAAAACAGCGAAGCTAGCTGAAACAGCCATTCAAAATGACAATCGAGAGATGTTTTTAAATGAGTTAGGAAATTTGTCAGAAATTGCTGTTCTCGCAGTTGAAAATTGCAAATTATCCCTTTCGACACGGACACTACAAACCTTTCCCCCTCTCATCAAAATCCATTTCGATTCCGCCAAAAGCATCAGCCATATTTCACAAGATATTAAAGATAAGCAAAAAGGGGATGATACAAACTATTTTATTTTTTATATTCTTCAACATTTTGAATTGATTTTTGATAAAGCGGTAAGAGACAGGCAAGAAACAGTTTGCCGTCAGATGATCATGTCACTTGGTAAAATCATTATTCACTGTGCGCAATTCGACCTTTCTATGGTCGCTTTCCCTACACATTTTTTGACTAAATTTGGATTAAAAGCGCAGCAGCATTATTTTGAAGAAGTGACAGTCTTAACAACCGGCACTTTGTTGGAGATTGCACGCACAATTTTAACAGAAATCGACTTAACCTATGCTGAGCTGCAAGAACCTTTTCAAACAATCATTAACGGCCTAACCGCTATTGCTAGGTCCACTTTTAAGAAAAACAAAGAGACAAGCATTAAAGTGTTAATGCAGCCCCTTGTCGATTTAAAAGAACTCTTCAAATCTGAGAAAATGGCCAATCACAGAGATACACCAGCCATTGTGCAGCAAATCAATAACGTTTTAGATGAATTTTCTCTCCTCGAGCAAGTGATGCAAACCATCCCGCCGATGACCATCGCTTCAGAGGATCAAAGTTGACTATTAAAGAATTCCAATGTATCATAAAGTATGAAAAGGCGATATGTCTACAGCTAAAATTGCTATTTCGATGGATGAAAATCATTTAAAAAGGCTTGATTATTTTATAAAATGTAAAGTTTATAAAAACCGTAGCCAAGCAATTCAGCATGCAATCATTTACGAACTTCAAAGACTTGAACATAGCCGCTTAGCACTCGAATGCGATAAACTGAATGCTGAAGAAGAGCAAATCATGGCGGAAGAAGGGTTTGAAAAATCATCATTTCTTTTGTAATGGGGTGCGGGATTTGCAGCAATCGATGATGCAAAGCAATTGCATCTTCTCGATAGAGCTGCGTGGCACCATATTTAAAGTCGCCCACTATCGGGTGGCCCATGGCTGCTAATTGCACTCTAATTTGATGGTATCTTCCAGTTAACAATTCCACTTCTAAAAGAGATCGTCCATTTTTTCTTTCGAGGACTTGATAATGCAAAATCGATTTTTTTCCTTCGGGGTGTCCTTCGGGAACGATTTTAGCTATAAAATCATCATGGATTAAATGATGCTCTAAAACACCTGAATCCCCTATGACATTCCCTTCAACTAATGCCCAATACATCTTTCGTGTATTTTTTTCTCGCATGGCTTGGTTAAGGCGTGAAAGAGCTTTGCTCGTCTTTGCAAAAACAACAATGCCGCTTACAGGTTTATCCAGACGGTGAACGGCCTCTAAAAACACATTCCCCGGCTTTTGGTAAAACTCTTTTAAAAACATTTTGGCTCGCGTTTCCAAGCTGTCTTTTTCGTGAGGCGAGGGTTGGGTGAGCATCCCTGCAGGTTTATTAAGAACTAAGAGGTGATTGTCTTCAAATAGTGGAACGATCATTAGACCTCTTGCATAATTCGCTTTATTTGATAAAATGAGAGATTTTTGGATGGATTTATTGCCAAATTTTGAGAGCATATTGAATTAATATGGTCGAAAAATTTGGCAATAAAGACGCCAAAAAAATCCATTTTAGCAAATAAATGGAATTATGCAAGAGGTCTATTTAACCTCTGACGCAAAACTTCATAAAGCAAAAGAGTGGTTGCCATCGCCACATTTAAAGAATCTGCCACGCCGTGCATCGGAATTTTGACTTGGAGGTCGGCTTGACTCATCCAACGCTCCGACAATCCCAACTGTTCGGTTCCCACGGCAATCGCTAAGGGACAGCGTAAGTCAACTTCTGTGAAATTTTCTTTGGCAGAAGGAGTAGCTGCTAAAATTTTTATCCCATGCTTTCTTAACCATTCCAAAGTTTCCTCCCCCCCCGCTTCTACGGTTGGGACATGAAACAGGGTCCCCACACTTGCTCGAACGACATTTGGATTGTAAATATCCGTACAGCGATCGCATACAATCAATCCATCCACACCCACAGCATCGGAGGATCTCAAAATTGTTCCCAAGTTCCCGGGCTTTTCAATCGCCTCAGCCACAATAAAAAAAGGAGCCTTTTGCTTTGGCAATGGAAGATCTTTTAACATAAGGGCTTTTTGAGGCGCGATTGCCAATAGCCCATCGGGCCTATCGCGATAAGACATTTTATGAAAAACTCTTTCCGATGTCGTAATGATCTCGGTTCCCCGCTTTCGATTTCGGTCGATCAAGTGATGTTCATTTGATCCTAAAAAAAGCTCTGGGCAGATGAAGAGCTGCTCGATGACCCAATCTCCATCCGTTGCTCTCAAAATTTCCCGATATCCTTCAATCAAAAATTTTTTGGTTTGTTCCCTTCCTTGGCGATCCCTGAGATGGACCACTTCTTTAATTAAGGGATTTTGGAGGCTTGTGAGGTGTTTTTCATTCATGAGAGGAAACCCATTGCGCAAAGGTGCCGCTTGGCACTTCAAATACTGCGGTTGTTCCCGAAAGGGTCATTTCCCCTACTTGAATAGACCCTTTTAAACCGTCCATTGCTTGCTCTATTAAGTGGCCCATGACGAGGGGAGAAAATCCTGGTGTATGGCATGAAAAAAGAAGAAAGAGAGGGCGATCGCTTAATAATGATCTGCATTCATGCAAGAGAGGGACGATCGTCTCTTCAATTTTGAAAACTTCTCCTTTTGTTCCCCTGCCAAAGCTAGGGGGATCTAAGATAATGCCTTCATAGCGAGATCCTCGCTTCTGTTCTCTCAAAAGAAACTTTTTAACATCTTCAACAATCCAGCGTATAGGCGCTTGTTCCAATCCACTGAGGGCTGCATTTTCTCGCGCCCAGGCCACCATTCCTTTGGATGCATCTAAATGGCAAACCGATGCCCCAGCTTTTGCAGCAGCCAATGTCGATCCACCTGAATAGGCAAAAAGGTTGAGCACCTTAGGCTTAAGTATCTGGGGATTAAGGGAATGAGTCACGTGCGGTTGAAGAGTCGTTTGAATCCAATTCCAAAAGGGTCGCTGCTCCGGAAAAATACCTAAATGCCCGAAATCGGTAGGGGCTAACTTAAAACGGATGCCAGAGACTTCAATTTCCCATTGATCGGGCAATTGATTTCTGTAACTCCATTTATTTTCTTGTTCGCGGGAAAAAGAAGCATCTGCTTTGTCCCATTCCTCAACTGACATTTGCGGCGCCCATACTGCTTGAGAGCAAGGGCGAGAAAGAATATATTTCCCAAAACGCTCAAGTTTCCTCCCATTTCCGCTATCTAATAATGTGTAATCATCACCCGTCATTTATTACCCTCTAAGCTTTGTAGGATAGGCAAGTCTTTAAACGCAAAGACGCTAAGGCGCAAAGATTATAATAAAAACATCTATACTCCGTCCAGTTGAAACCTGGACGGAGTATATAGTCCTTCCAACTGAAAGGTAGAAGGACTATATACCCTTCGTGATTCAAAATTTCGCCTTTTCCAGTAATCGACCAAGGATAAACGATGGAAACGATATAACGATATAATGATTGATTAAAAGACAAAACGCCATCGATTGCGTGTGTTGGTGCCCTTTGAAAAAAGCATTAAATATACTCTATGACTACGCTTGCTGCTTTTTTCAACGGGCACCAACACACGCAATCGAGAAATTTTCCAGCTTTGAGCTTTGCTCAAATCTGGAAGGTTTTTAAAATCCTATCGTTATATCTTTCAAT
>JANWJE010000127.1 GCA_025451995.1 Parachlamydiaceae bacterium
ATGCCTCTTGCGATCTCTCAACCGCGGGAGCTTTCAAGCTAGCCCAAAATTCCAATATTCAACTGGAAGCAGTATATACTCGTTCAATCACGAAACACTTAAGGTCTACCAAGTACAAGATTAAGATTAAGATTTGCTGATTTTTTTGGAAGGAAATGGAGGAACATGGTATCCATCATGTTAAAACCTCGGATCCATAAATGTTACCCACCCTCATCATTCAACTCAATCATTCCCTCTTAGGAATAAATGTTGAAGATATCCTAGAAATTATTCCCCTGCCAAAATTGCAAAAAACACCTTCGCCGTCCGAAATAGTGGCGGGGTACTTAAATTATAGAAGTGATTTAATCCCAATCATCGACCTAAGAAGCGCATTGGGCTATTCTCACAAAAAACACGAAATAGATGATCTCATCGCCATATTAAAAAATGAGCAATTTTTTTTTGGATTGATTCTGCAAGATATGATTGGGATAGAAAATCTTCAAGAAGTTGTGACACCTCCCAATCAACCAATCACACGTTCAACATCTTTCTTAAAAACTTTAATGTTTAAGGGAGATGTGGTTTTTATCTTAAATCCCCTTTCTCTTTTTAACCTAGAAACGGCAGTTCAAGATGATCAGGTGATACAAGAGGATGATAGGATGTTAGAATATTCACAATCAGAAGAAAAAATTTTTTCCGAAAGGGCCCAATTGCTTTCCCAGCCATCGCCAAATGTTATTTCTAATCATAAAACTCCGCTCCTCCTCTCTAGCATGGGTAACAATTATTACGGAATAAACCCTGAAAATCTCATTGAACTCATCCCTTTTAAAGAATTTACCCCCATTCCATCTTCTCCTGCTCATTTGCTTGGATGCTTGAGCTTTAAAGGGACAACTCTCCCATTGATCGATCTTTCTCAGATCATACGAAATGAAAGAGGTAAGATTGCGAAAGACTCCTATATACTGATTTATACCTTTGCTAAGTTCAAGATTGCACTCCTGATAGAAGCAATCCTAGATCTGATCTATATCGATGTTCCGAAATCCTTCCCTTTGCCACAAGAAAGTTCGTTAAACCCTTTTTGTGAAAAAGTGATCTATTTTGATACGCATACAATTGCAATATTAGATATAAAAAAAACATTGGCAAGTATTCAAATGGAAAAGAGCTATGAATGAATTAAAAATAAGAACCAAACTTCTCCTTTTATTTTTAGCGATGCTCTCAGGGTTTATGTGCGTTTTAGTTTTCAACTATTCTAAAATTATCGATTTAAGGATCGATGGGCCCTATTATAAAAAAATTATCGAAGGGAAGAATCTCTTAACCTATATAACACCCTCGCCTTTAAATTTAACTCCAGCCTATCTATTGGCATTCCAAGAAGTGAATGAAGATAACCCTAAAATTTTGAATGAGCTCATCCAAAAAAATATCGAATTCAATAAGGCATTTGAAAAGAGAGCTAAGATATGGAGCAAAACGCTCCCTAAAGATTTAGAAAAAAATTTATCCGAGAGCATTCTCTTAAGCAAGGAATTCATAGCGATATGGACAAATGAATTTTTACCAAGCATTCAAAAAAAAGACCGTGAGCATGCACAGAATTTATTGAATAACAAATTGAAAGAGATCTATCTCAAAGAACAACAGGCGTCTGAAAAAGCCATAGAAATCTTACAACACAACAATCAAGATATCGAGGATCTCGTTTTACATAAATTTAATACAGGGAGAATTTGGGCTCTATTAACTTGGGTTTTAACATTCATTTTTATCGCATTGATCGCTTATTTTACTAGTCGTTCAATCACTCAACGCCTGATGAAAGCCTTAAAGCAAATGAGTTCTGTTTCAGAAGAGATTAATTTCAGAATGGATCAACAAGCCAAATCCATATTACAGCAATCGAGTTCTGCCAACGCCACAACCGCTGCGATGGATGAATTGAATCAATCTTTTTACCATATCAAATCGCTCGCTCAAGAATCTAGCCACCGTGCAAAAAATGCACTCAATGTATCTGCTGAAGGAAATAATCTCATTAAGGAATTAGTAGATGGAATGATGGAGCATAAAGAAAAAGTGACAGAAATTCTCAATCATATTTTGCATTTTAGCGAAATCATTAATCGCATCCATACCGTTGCATCTAGCATCAATAATTTAACTAACCAAACAAATATTTTAGCACTTAATGCTGCTGTCCAGGCTGCCCATGTGAAGCAAAGCAGTGAAGGCTTTTCAGTCATTGCATATGAGATTAGAAAATTAGCAGATGAAAGTAAAAAATTTGTCGCTCATATCGACACGTTAGCCGGGAATATTAAACAAGCAACTGAATCAACCATTGAAATTGCCAAAGAAGGGAGCCATACGGTCCAAGAATCGATCAAACTGGCTCTTCAATCATCCAAATCCTTTGATGCAATCATTGCAATCACAAATAATTCTTTCGAAGGCACCGAGCAAGTATCCAGCAATATCGGGCAACAAACACTAGCTGTCCAGCGGGTAAAAGAAGCGATGGAAATTTTAAATGATTCCATTCAAAAAAACCTTCAAGATATGAAACAAGTCAAGTCTGAGCTAGAAAAATTAAATTATTTATCTGAAGATTTAAAATCAATTGTATGATCGAAGATGAAGAAATTAGGATCCTTTTTCAAGCCGAAAGTGAAGAGCGATTAAAAAGCTTAAAAGAGCAATTAATTAAACTAGAACGCGATAACACGAGCGGGCCATCTATAGAAACTGCATTTCGGGATATACATACCATTAAGGGATCTGCTCGAATGTTAGATATCAAACCCATTGAATTACTCGCACATCAACTTGAAACTTTTTTAGATGTTGCGAGAAAAAAAGAATTGCAACTTACCAAACAACATATTCAACTTTTATTTAAAGCGACTGAATACATTCAATCTTTCGTGAACGAAGCAATTACCGGGGAGAAATCAAATTTAAATATTAAAAACATTTTAAATGAGTTAAATGAAAAAGAAAAGCAAACAAACACCGATCAATCGAGCAAACCTATTACCCCTCATCCATTTCCTGAAAATGCAAGTGAACCTTCTTTGAAACAAACGAGCACACCCTTAACGAGTATCCGAGTAAGCATCCCTCAAATTAGCGCTTTGATGAACCAAGCTGCAGATTTAGCTGTAGCAAAAAATCGAATGGTGCGCCTTTTTGAAAAAATGGATGAGTTGTATCAATCATGGGAAAAAATCTATGAATCTTCACAATATGATTCTTTTTTTCATCGTAGAATAAAAAAACAAAATGAAGGAGAGGGATTATCCCAAGCAGGAATATTGAATGCTTTTAAGGAAATAGGAGAAAATTTAGGAAGCTTAAGAAATGAAAGTTACGATGACATTAACAATATTGAAATCATAACAACTCATTTTACTGAATCCATTCAGTTATTAAATTTAATTCCACTTTCTAAATTATTTGACTATTTTCCGGGATCAATTCAAGAAATGGCATTGACTTTAGGGAAGGAAATTGATTTAGAAATTAGCGGTGGGGACATCGCTGTTGATAAAAAAATTATCGAAGAGATGAAGGATCCTTTGATGCATCTCCTTCGCAATTCTCTTTCCCATGGAATTGAAAACCCGGAGAATAGAGAAAAAAAGGGAAAACCCAGAAGAGGAAACATTCACATTACAGCCAAGCAAACCTTAAACAATATTCTCATCGAAGTTTCCGATGATGGACAAGGATTAGATGTAGATAAAATTAAACACATCGCTCTTGAAAAAAAACTCATAAAGACAAGTGAGATTGAAAATAGGAGCCTGGCTCAAATCAATGAACTCATTTTTTTACCAGGGTTTTCTACCGCAACAGAGATTTCAAACGTATCGGGCCGGGGCGTTGGTCTTGACGTTGTAAAAGAACAAGTTGGGCTGTTGAAGGGAAATTTAACAGTAAACTCAATCCCTAACCAAGGGTGCAGCTTTTTCATTGAACTCCCCTTTTTTCATATTACAACTGAGGTGATTTTAGTAAAGAGTAGACAAAAATTTTATGCATTCCCTATCAATATAATAGAAACATGCATAGACGTGTCATTAAAGGAAAAAAAATTAGAAAACAATGAAGTTTTCATTTTAAATCAAATTCCAATTCCTCTTTATAAATTAAGCAATTTTGTTCCAAATGATTTGATAGAAGTCATAGGGGCCGAAAGGAAAGATGACTCTAAAAACGATGAATATTGTATTGTTTTCTCAAACAACGGTCAAAAGATTGCCATTTTGGTGGATCAACTTGTGGAAGAGCAAAAAATTGTTGTTGTCCCTCCAAACCCCTTTTTTCATGAGATCAAATGTGTTTTGGGATCGTGCATTTTAAAAACAGGTGAAGCATGTATCATTTTAGATCCTTTCAAACTGAGTGACCTCTATGAATAAAACCATTCTCATTGTAGATGATAGTCCCTTACAAGCAATCATGCTCAGGAGGACATTAGCAAATGCCGGCTTTGATGTGATCACTGTAAAAAGTGGAAATGATGCTTTAGAAAAAATGAAACAGCAATCGATTGATTTAATCATTAGCGATGTCAGCATGCCCGATCTAGATGGATATCAACTTTGTAAAATCATAAAAAACGACAAAAACACTTCTTCTATTCCTTTAATTTTATGTACCTCGCTTTCGGATCCTGAAAATTTAATCAAAGGAATTGAAGCTGGAGCAAATAATTATATTACAAAACCCTGGGATGATGAAAATTTACGTAAAATTGTGGATGAGTTATTGCAAAACCATAGCTTGTTTATCAAACTGAGTGTCAATTCGGAAGAGATTATTTTTAATGGAGTCAAATACAAGATCGCTACAAGCAAACAAGATATCTTAAATTTCTTGCTTTCGACGTATCAAAACATTCATAAAAAAAATGCTGAGTTAATCAAGTTAAGGGAACAAATTGAAAAAACGAATACGCAATTACAGATTGCACAAAAGGAACAAGCGCAGATTTTACATAACATATTTCCCGATTCGGTGGCTCAAGAGCTCATTGCTTATGGAGCAGCTAGTCCTTTGCGTTATGAAGATGCCACTGTCATGTTTATAGACTTTGTTGGTTTTTCAAAAGCCACTTTGGATATGAATCCAAAACAATTAGTTGAAATCCTCAGTTTTCATTTTGAAAGATTTGACGAGATCATCGATCAACACAATTTAGAGAGAATAAAAACAATGGGCGATGGATATATGTGCGCAGGGGGTATCCCGAACCCAAACAATGATCATGCGATCAACTGCGCCATGGCTGCATTAGATATCCTTAAATTTATAGAAGATTCAGCTGATCATCTAAAAAGCAGCTACAACATTCATTTTGATGTTCGCATTGGCATCCATTCCGGTCCGGTCATAGCCGGTGTTGTAGGTAAAAAGCGGCTAGCCTTTGACATTTGGGGTGAAACCGTCAATTTAGCAAGCCGCATGGAATCCCATTCTCTGCCCAATAAAATTAATATTTCAAACCCCACCTATGAAAAAATTAAAAATTTTTTCAATGTGACACCACGGGGAACAGTAAAAGTCAAAAACAAAGAAGGAATTGAAGAAATCGATATCGAAATGTACTTCATTGACAGCTTAAAATAGAAGAATGAGAGTTTGCAAGGGATGATTAATAATAACTTTTGTTGAATAAAACAACCCTTGAGTTGCAGTGCTTATACAAGTATTAAATCTTAAATTTTGCATCATTTGGATGTCTCAAATAAAACCTTACTATTTATGGAAATTAATTTTAACTTCTTTATTATTTTATTTAAATGATAATTTATAGACTGTTAAATTTTTGTTTTTTAAGATAGGCAACACACTCATAGGTTAAAATTTACCCTTGATCTATTATGTTATATCGTGTATACTTTGACTGTATACAACCGTTATAACGAGATAATATGATCGAAATCCTATACAGATGGAATCGTTGGGGAGCAAACCGCCTTGACAGTGGCATTTTGCGAAGAACGACATCGCAAATCATTCCCTATTTAAACACTTCTGAGATGATTGTGCTCCTTGGACCTCGTCGATCCGGTAAAAGCACCATTTTGTATCAACTAATGGACGCATTAGAGAAGGAAGGAGTACCGCAAGATGCAATGCTACATATCAATTTTGAAGAACCAAAATTAATCCCTTCATTGAATATCAAAGGTTTAGATGATTTGTACGACAGTTATCGAGAACATATTTTTCCTCAAGGAAAAGCCTATTTATTTTTAGATGAAATACAAAATATTCCGGAATGGGAGCGTTGGTTACGCGCGAGAAGCCAAACAGAAGATATAAAAATATTTGTGACTGGTTCTTCAGCAAAATTGATGTCTCGGGAAATTGCTACATTATTGACCGGTCGCCATCTTTCCTTCGAAATCACCCCCTTGGATTTCTCAGAATATCTACAATTTAGACAAATTCCATTACCAAGGAATCGTCTGCCTATAACAGCTTCTCCAATCATAAGACAAGCTCTTAATGATTATCAACAATGGGGAGGGTTTCCGGCTGTCACTCTTGCACCGACACCTCAACACAAGCAACATATTTTAGCAGAGTATTTTGATGATATTTTATATAAAGATATTGTAATGCGGCATAATATTAGGGATCCGGTTTTATTGCGAAACATCGCAGTGCATCTCCTCACTCAGACAGGAAAATTGATCTCTTTTCAACGCATAGCCGAAATATTTCAAATATCTGGAGATGCAGCGACGAGCTATTGCCGCTACCTTCAAGAATCATTTATGATTGAATTTCTTCCATTCTTTAGTTTGAAAGCAGCCATAAGACAAAGGCATCCAAAAAAAGTACATGCCATGGATCTTGGTTTGCGCAATGTGGTAAGCCTAGCCCATTCACCTGATGATGGCCACTTGGCAGAATCTTTGGTTTATCATTGTCTAAGAAGGAAATTCGGTGACAATGTATTCTACTGGAGTGGTGATACCGAGATCGATTTTGTTGTAAGGGAAGGAAATACGATTACCCAAATATGGCAAGTCGTTGCAAAACAATTAGATGATCCAGAAGTGCAAAAAAGAGAATTCAAAGCCATTGAAGAAGCAAAAAAAGAATTTCCTTCAGCCACACCGTTTATCACAACCAAAAAAATGCCCGAAACACTTTCTTCGCAACCTTGTAAAATCATTCCACTCTGGAATTTGTTATTGGACAGTTGAAATCCTTGCACAACTTTCGCGATTTTCTTTTGATTCAAAAACTAAAATCTGTCATAATGGAAGAAAATGGAGGAAAAATGGCAACATTAAACATCAAAGGATTTCCCGAAGAGTTGTATTCTATTTTGGTGAAAGAAGCGGAAAATGATCGCCGCTCCTTAACAGGTGAAGTGATTTACCTACTGGAAAAAGCTCTTGCAGAATCAAAAAAAAAGCACATCTCTATTCTTCAATTAAAAGGTTTGGGGAAACATTTATGGACTGATATTCATACAACGGAACATATCGCTAAGGAAAGAGATGCATGGGATTAATTCATGACATTGGGAAAGGGCCCATTGGTATAGATACATGTATATTTATATACTTAATAGAAGAAAATATTAAATACAATCAAATATTAATTAAAATATTTGAAGCTATTGATAATGGACATTTATTGGGTGTAACTTCTAGCATCACCTTATTAGAGACATTGATTATACCTCTACGCAAACAAGATCAAATTTTAGCCAGTCAATATGAGCGATTTTTAACACAGAGCTATGGATTAAAATTACTAGATCTCAACTTAGAATTAATAAGAAATGCTGCCGCTTTAAGAGCTTCCTATGATATAAAAACACCCGATGCTTTGCAAATCGCTGCTGCAAAACAAGAAAACTGCACTGTATTTCTAACAAATGATCGCCGTTTACCAAGTATCCCAGGTCTTAAAATTTTGCAGCTATCAGATTATTTGCCGACCAACTCATAAATTTACTGATTAACACGAGTTTTGGATAAAATTTTTAGCAGATTTCAAATTTCACCCCCGACTGAAACGTCCCACGTGCCGTTTTAGGAGGGGGTGAAATTTGAAAGGTGCAAAAATTTTGCCAAAATCGACGTGAATCTCTATTTTTTCACAGCCTCGAAGGGCGAGAGGCCCTGGTTACGGCGCCTAAAAGTAGCCAGACCATCAAGGTCTGGCTGAGGTGCGGTTATGACGCTAATGAACTCGATAAAGGGGGAGTAGATTCGGAGATTCCCTCTTTCGGGGGTGGGGGTGGCGGCGTTACGGGCGGTTCTTTTTTATAAAGCTCATCCGCGCGCTTCAGCCTCTCTCTCTTTTTGTCGATATCCCAGTTTTTCTTGATGACGATCTCTTGTACATCTTCGCTATCCAATGTTTCAAATTCCATGAGCATTTGCATTAAAAGCTCAACTTGATCTCTGTATTCAAGGATAATTTTTCTAGCAGTTTCATGGCCATCATCTAAAATTTTTCTCACTTCTGCATCGATTGATTTTGCAGTTTCGTCGGAATAAGCTTTCTCATGATGTTCACCAAAACCATAGCCATAGCCGTTATCAGAGCGTTCGTCATAGGCGACTGCCCCTAATTTATCGCTCATTCCCCATTTACAAACCATGTTTCTGGCCAGCTGGGTAGCTCTCTCAATATCTTGTTGAGCCCCGCTCGATACATCATTGACAAAGATTTCCTCTGCAACGCGGCCGCCCATCAATACTGCTAATTGATCATGCAATTCGTGCTTCCAGTAACTAACTCTATTTTTTTTGGGTAAAAACATCGTTGCACCAAGTGAAATTCCCCTTGGAATAATCGTCACTTTATCAATGGGATCTCCACTTTTTACAATTAAACCGACGACAGCATGTCCCGATTCATGATATGCAGTGGTTTTCTTTTCATTTTCATCCATTTCAAGACTGCGTCTTTCTTTACCGTAAAGCACTTTATCGCGCGCTTCAATTGTCTCTTGAGCTGTGACAGCAGTTCTCCCCTTTCTTGCAGCTAATAGCGCCGCTTCGTTCAGAATGTTTGCTAAATCAGCGCCTGAGCCTCCTGGAGTACTTCTGGCAATGGCCATCAAATCCACCGAAGGGTCCATTTTAATTTTTTTGGCATGCACTTTCAAAATATCAAATCTTCCTTTGATATCCGGCAGGCCGATGATGACTCTTCTATCAAAGCGGCCCGGACGCAAGAGGGCTTTATCTAACACATCGGGGCGGTTAGTTGCTGCCATCAAAATAACCCCTTCGTTAGTATCAAAACCATCCATTTCAACTAACAATTGGTTGAGCGTTTGCTCCCTTTCATCATGTCCGCCGCCAATGCCAACCCCTCTGTGTCTACCTACGGCGTCAATCTCATCCATAAAGATAATGCATGGCGCTGCTTTCTTCGCCTGGTCAAAGAGATCTCGGATACGACTTGCACCTACACCCACAAACATTTCGACAAAGTCAGAACCTGAGATGGAAAAGAATGGGCGGTCAGCTTCGCCTGCGACTGCTTTAGCGATTAAGGTTTTACCAGTTCCCGGAGGTCCAACACATAAAACGCCTTTTGGGATTCTTCCACCCAAAGTTGTGAATTTTTGTGGACTTTTTAAGAATTCTACAATTTCTTGGAGCTCCTCTAAAGCTTCGTCGACGCCTGCCACATCCTTAAATGTAATTTTATTATCCCCTTTGTTGAGTAAACGAGCGGGAGATTTACCAAAATTCATGGCAGTATTGCCCATCCCTTTCATTTGCCGAGCAAAAATAAGATAGAGAACCAAGATGACTAATAAAACGGGCATCATAGTGAAGAGATAACTGAAATAATTAGGAGAGGGCTCTTCGCTTTTAAATGTCTTTTCTAGAACAGCATTGAGAGGTTGATCCGGAGCTCGGAATATTCCTCCACGATTGTGGTTAAAATTAATCCATTCTTCTTTTGCTTTAGCAAACCACTGCCCATAGATTTCTGGATCTTGTTTTTCAAGGGCACGGGTAGAAACTTCTTGATTGTTGAAATACCAAATCACATTGGCAACGGATTGTCTTGCCTTGTCTAATTGAATCTGATTATCTTCTAAACGCGCATTAATCTGATTCGATTCATCGAGTAAATCTTTATACGCTCTCACACTGCGAAGTTTGCTTAACCGGAGATGATCTTCTTCTTGATTGAGTTCGTCAACGATGTTTTTGAGAGTTTCAAGTGCTTTTCCATAAATCTCCAGCCTTTGGGCAATCACCAGTTGATGGTAATTTGCATCTGAGATTTCTTTTTCGATATTTTTTAAGGTTAATTTAATTGACTCTGAACCAATCCCTAAAGCTGGCGAGCGAAAATTTCTCAAAATTTCGCTAATTCCATTGCCTAGATTTTTTAAGGTGATATTCGAAAGATCTGTTTGTGCTTGTTCATATTCGTGTTTCAAATCGACTAAATTTTCATGATTGTTTTCCGGAATTCCTTTGACAACAACACTGTGATCTTGATCAGTGGTGTTATAAAAATCGTCAACGACGACAAAGCCGCCTTTTGGCATTTGAATTCCACTGATTTGTAGAAACAAAACAGCAGAATCATAGATTTTTGTTTTTAAGCTTTGTAACTCAGATTGAATGTGTGTTTGTTCGGCTTTTAATTGATGATTGCTGTCTAACAATTCAAGATATTTATATCTAGCTTTCCCCTCTTCAGTGAGGCGATCGCGAAATTTCCCGCTAAAAGTAACCAAATTATCGTTTAAGGCTATCTTACGACTTTCTTCCGGTTGCAAAAGCTGAAGATTGACGAGATGTTCCAATTGATAGCTAAAAGAGACTTTAGCAAATTTTGTATCAATGAAATTTTGCACCATCAAAGCGAATAAAAAAGCTGCCATTAGAAACCAAACAAAATTGTTTGACATCCCTTTCTTAAAATCTTGCTTATTGTCGTCTGCCATATGATCCTAATTTTCGATTCTTACTGTCATTTATGTTATTCTATCAAATAGAGGTTTCATTTTCAACCAATACTCCTTCCAATTGAAAGATGAGATTCTGAATAGGGGCTAAGGAAGTGTGCAAAAAATAAGTTAAACGATTTGACAACGCGAATGCTCCCGGGGTTGAACGATCACAAATCATTTAAATTATTCTTGCACGCTTCCTAAATTCAAGCTTCAAACATCGATCCCCTTCTTTCAATAAATGATTTTCTTTTCCTGTTAAAAATTCATGAATTGGAAGCTCCTTATGCCAAATGACTGGAAAATAAGGATATAAAAAAGCTGGAACTTTTGCTTGATTCCAAGTTTTTTTCAGCTTTGGAGTCGCATGAAAAGAAACATCATAATTGCATAAAGGAATATACCCGATAGATACACCTTTCCACCCTTCCTGCCAAGAGGTATTTTTTTGAGAGAGTGAGTAAATAGCTTCCGAATGATTCAACTCAACACTCCACTTTAACCTAGAAACGGTACTTGAAGGCGATAAATTGACGCAATTTTTTGAGCCATAATCGCTAACAATCGGGGGTGCCTTCACCTTTTGGGAATGTTCATCCCCGATTGTTAACGATTCTAACTCAAAATCTTGCATCACTTTATCGCCTTGAACTGCCGTTTCTAAGTTTAACTGAGGATTTAAAATAAAAACTCTCAGCCTATCAATGATTAATTTTTTTCCGGTAGTTGAGAGCCTAATATTTGCTCGGTTTTCTTTTAAGGCATGAGCTGCCAATTCAATCATTTCTCTTGAAAGAAAAAAATTCTCAGAGACACTCAATAGCCGAAGAAGATATTTTATTTCAATCATTGAAAAAGATTGATCTATCTCAAGATAGGACCCAAACGGCCCTAAAATCCTTTTTTCCAAGATGGGCGCAAGGCGCTGATTAAAAAAATTTGTTATCTCACCTGCTTCCTCGGCTAGAATGCCTAAATTTTTTTCGAAATCTTTGCCAAATGTTTTTTTTAAATAAGGAAAAATATCCTCTCTCATCCTGGCCCGCAAAAATTTTTGATTTCGATTACTCGAGTCAATAAAGGGCTTAAATGGATGATTTATACAACAAGATTCGATGTGTTTTTTGGAAAAATGAATCAAGGGCCTAAGTACTCGAATACCAAAAATACACTTATTTTCACTTAAGCTATTCCATCTAGACCAATGAGCCCCTTCTAAAACACGTTTTAAGACAGTTTCAGAGCGATCATCACCATGATGACCTGTAAGTACTGCTTGAAATGAATACCGATCGGATAATTCTTTAAAGAATTGATATCTTTCATTTCGACAAATAGCCTCCAAGTTTCCACTACCCATGTTTTCCAACTTTTTTAAATGAAAGGGGACAGAATGATCATCGGCTAATTTTTTTAAAATTAAAGCCTCATTTGAACTCTCTGTCCTCCAACCATGATCGACATGTGCGACGTGAAAAGGAATGTTTGTTTTTTGTCTAAATTTCAAGAGACAAAAAAACAAACAAGTCGAATCCGGTCCCCCTGAAAGGGCCAGCAAGAAGGGTTGAACTCCATTACAATTTTTTTTTAAA
This sequence comes from Parachlamydiaceae bacterium, assembly GCA_025451995.1. Taxonomy (GTDB): domain Bacteria; phylum Chlamydiota; class Chlamydiia; order Chlamydiales; family Parachlamydiaceae; genus JANWJE01. The sequence continues at coordinate 12,568 of JANWJE010000127.1, forward strand.
AATTCTTCAACTGTATCAATCAACATTTAATAGACCTCTTGCATCATTCGCTTTGTTTGATAAAATGAAAGATTTTTGGATGGATTTATTGCCAAATTTTGAGAGCATATTGGATTAAATATGGTCGAAAAATTTGGCAATAAAGACGCCAAGACCCTGATTGCTGCCTTAGAAGGGCAGTAGATTCGAGATTATTTTCTCTCTAGGAGCTCGCACAGGCTCCCGAAAATAGTTGAGCCATATTGACTAATATGGCTCAACTATTTTTGCGAGCTCCTAGAGGAAAAGAACTCGAATCTACCCGCTTATAAGGCAGCAATCAAGGTCAAAGATTCATTTTAGCAAATAAATGGAATTATGCAAGAGGTCTAATGGTATAAATAAAAAAAAGTATAAAGAAGAACGAAAATAATTAACCAAACCCAAAAACTAAACTGATGGGGGAATTGCTTTAATGTGAGAACCTCTTGATTTTGATTAAAATCATTTTTTATTTTATAGGGTTCATGCAAGGGTTTTGGCTTTGGAGTGTCTTTAAATACTTCTTTGAGCTCCAGAACAAAACGGGCCTTGACCCAACTTTTAAAGCCTTTTTTCCAAACAAAAGTATCAGGATTAAACCTGCCATCTTTTCTCAAATCCGATAGGCTATAGGGTCCACATTGGAGCTGATTCACAATGATAAACCACTCTTTAACCTGATATTCCTTTATGCCTTCTGATTTTTTATTTAGAAACATTTTGCATTAATCATTTAATTACTTAGAATATATTAAATTTTCATTTTAATTGATAATTAATTTTATGCCAATTTTATGGCGCTATCTTCTTTCTGACTATCTTAAGATTTCAATAACTTGCGTCATCGCTTTTATTGCTCTCTTACTCACCATGCAGCTGGACGATATTGCTCACTTTGCAGCTTTAGGTGCACCCGCGCATTATGTCATCCTTTTCACATTCTATCAGATCCCTTACATCTTTCCGATCGCTCTACCGCTCTCCTGTCTCATTGCTGCATATCTTCAGGTACAACGTCTTTCAGCCTCTCATGAGCTTACAGCTGCCAGAGCCAGTGGGTATGGATTGCCAATGCTTTTTTTACCCATCTGGCTTCTAGCGATTCTACTATCCTTCGGCAATTTTTGGATGACTTCAGAGCTTGCTACTTACTCGCATCTGCAAAACAATTTATTAAAAAATGAGCTTCGTTCCATCAATCCCCTTCTCTTACTCCACAATAAACATTTGATGCGTTTAAAAGGGTATTATTTTGAGGCTTTGGGTTCGTCACATGTCGGTGAATCATCCGAGGATGTGATCATCGCATTGCCTAACCATCATCATCAAAGAATTCATCTTATGCTTGCGAAAGAGCTTCGCGCCTCTTCGGAAGAATTGATTGGAAAAGGTGTGACATTAATTACGGGAATTGCAACAGATCAAGAGAAAACTTACGATCAATTACTCGTTGAAAACACAAAAAATTCCATCATTTCTGTCAGCGACTTTTCCGACATGCTACAAAAAAAAATATGGACAGTACATAACGACTATTTACAGATCTCTTTACTTTTAGCACGCATTGAAGAACAAAAAGAAGAAATTAGAAAAGAACAAAATAAGGAAGAACTAAAAAAATTAAATACCCATTTGAATAAGAGCCAATCTGAAATTGTCAAACGGGGCTCGCTTGCAATGGCAGTTTTTTCTTTTACATTTATGGGAACAGCTTTTGGGAGTCATATTGGAAGAAGAAAAACTTTATCCTCACTTTTTTTGGTGATTATTCTTGCAACATTTTATTTGATTTCCTTTTTTGTAGCAAAAGGGGTTGACCATCAATTCTTTTTAGCCTCGAGTTTTTATTTGGTGCCTCATCTCATCATTTTTCTATTCTCGTTCATTTATTTAATGCGATTGAGCAAGGGGATCGAATGATTGCAGCAAAATATCTTTTGGATCTGTTTCTCAGGATGTTTTTCCTTTTTCTCATTTGTTTTTTTGGGCTCTATATCATCATTGATTTTGCCAATCAATCGAGCTCTCTTTCTCAACACCTTCATCTCCACTGGTATTCTATTGTTAACTATTACCTTTTTGTCTTTTCAAATCGAGCTGAGATTTTGATTCCGCTCTCTTTACTCATCGCGACAATCTATTCACTCACCTCTCTTAATTCCAACCACGAATTGGCCGCTTTTATGGCCGGGGGTTATTCTTTACATAAGCTTCTCTCCCCCATTATTTTCTTTGGATTTTTCTGCGTCATTGCTCTCTATGCAAACGAACAGTATTTAATGCCAGCCGCACTCAAACATTTGCAGAAAATTGATTATGCAACCAAACACAAAAAAAATAGATATGAAACGAAACTCACTGCAAAACATATTAGGCTGGATAACCATTCACTTCTCGTTTTTCAAAATTTTGATCCATCAACTGAAACTTTTTTTGATGCTTATTGGATTGAGTCCATCAATAGCATTTATAGAATAAAGATATTGAAGGCAGGCGAATCAATCCCCTATGGAGAATTTGTCGACCACTTAGAGAGAAAAGAAAATGGAGAAGTTTTGCAGAAAGAAGCTTTTGATCATTTAGAATTTCCAAAAATAATATTTCATTCCGATATTTTACAATCTTCCCTAATAGACCCAGAGATTCAATCCCTCACAAAGTTAGCGAAGAAAATGAAGGAGATATCACCTGTCCCTGATGAAAAAGAAAGTAAAATCCTCACAGCTTTTTATTGGAAACTCGCCTTGCCTTGGCTCTGTCTCCTCGCTGTGATGATCCCCTCTCCCTTTTGTGTGAGATTTTCTCGCAACATTCCGATATTTATGATCACTGTTTGCTCCCTTTTTGGTTTAATCGCCTTTTATATGTTCCTCGATGCCGGACAAGTAGTGGCTAAAAGGCAAGTTCTTCCTCCTTTTTGGGCGATTATTATTCCGTTTTTCAGTGTCTTTTCTTACTTCAGCTGGCGCTACTACAAACTGGAACGGACATAAGGGAGGGCATGGACCAGGAAATGAATGATGCAAGAGGTCTACTCTACTTTTGCAATTACCTCCTTATGACCCTTTCTCCCAGGTTCGGCTATAGAAGCGCCAAAGATAGAGACTCGCCGCCAAAAGGGTATATAGTGAACATAATGCCAATGCGGTTTGAATGGACCCTTGAGTCTTAAGCACACAGAAATAAATGGGCAATACCATAAAGAGCCAAATGGAGCAGCTGCCGCCAATCAGCAAAAAGAAAGAATCGAAAGCTGCATTTAAGGCTCCGCTAATGACTAATCTAACAGCTTCTAAAGATTTATAAATGACTGCATTGGCCAATCCGAAAAGAAGAGCCGGAATTAAAAAGGCTTGGCTGTCATCAAAAAACCACCAGATGATCATCGGATGAAGCAACCACAACGTTCCACCAAAGACAACAGCAAAACAAGAGATGAGAACAAAACCTGAGCGTACAATCTTGAAAACCTCCTCGCTTCTTTTTCCGCCAAAGGCGTTTCCTGAAAGTGTGGAAACCGAACGGAAAAGAGCTTCCCCAAAAAAATTAAATAAGATCAAGATATTTTGGATAATGCCTGCAATTGTGATGTGATTTGGACCCAACTTCACCATCATTTTATAAAAACAGGACCAGCCAGCCGCCTCTAACAAGCAAAAAAATGCTAAAGGAAGGCCAATTATGAAACATTGTTTTGTCAATGAAGTATTCCATTTCCAAACCGCAGTTCCAAAAAATTGTCTATGTGACTTCTTAAAAAAAACCGCAAACAAGATCATGAGCTGTGTCAAAATCGCCAAGTTAGTTGCAATGGCAGCCCCTTTAATCCCAAAGGCCGGGACAAACGGCTCCCATCCAAAGACGAAAATCCAACATAAAATGCAATTGAGGATATTTCCAAACGCAACCGTGAAAGTCGTTATTTTAGTGTTGCCTTGCCCGATAAAAAAACCGGATAAAGCGGAAAAGAGTCCGTGTAATGGGCCAAATAAAAGCATCCAAAATAAATAGGACCGTTGCATTTCTGAGGAGGCGCCATCGCCAAAAAAAAGGGTAGGGCCAAAAAAGGCAAGAGGAATAAAGAGAAAAAGGGAAGAAATCGCCAACCAGATCATTTGCCACACGGGATGACCCAAAACATGGCGCATCCCTGCCCCAACGCTTCTCGCGACTAAAATTTGAGTCACTCCTGAAAGGGCACTCCAACTGCTTAGAAACATCCAGCCCACATTTGTCGCTTCTACGGCTGCATTATGCACATCTAAGGCAAGATGGGCTAAAATCACGCGATCGACAAAAAGCATCCCCATGCTCGACAGAGAACTCAACATTAAAGGGAGTGCAATGATCAATAACTTTTTAAAATGAAAATCAAATAATTTGCAATTCATCAACAAATTTATAACACTAAATTATTTTTTTATCAATTAAAAAATTGAAAAATGAACTTAATTTTTTATTGAAAATTAAAATATTTAATTATTATACTAAATTTGTAAATAAATAGGTTTATAATGAATTTCTTTAACAACCTTTATCATAAGGTTTATCAAGAATCAAATTTCAATCAACAACCAAATATTATTGATTTTAGTCAAAGGCCCGAAACCTTCTATATAGGAGCGGGACAGAGAATTGATTCTAGCAATTTGGCTAAAAAATTAAAAAATAGTCAAGCCGAAATTATTAAGCTTGCTGATTGTGGAGTCGACAATTTACTGATATCAAGGGTGCCGATTGGGTAAGCGGAAGCACTGATCTCCTTGGCTTTATACCCTAAGAGAGATCCGAAGATCGAGTTTTAAACGGATAGTTTCTTCATCCTCATTAGGACTGCAACATACGCACACTGCAAACAACAGACAGGCAACGATAGAGACTCCGACTAACCCGCCAATAATAACACTATCGCCGATTAGCTCATCAACGATCACTCGGCCCCAATGCGTTCCAAACTTCATCATCGCATCACCCATCAGTGGCGATGTTAAGTCACCCGCTACGATTAAGCTTACTTTCAAAACAGTGATCGTTCTTTTACATAAAGTGGAAGAATGTTCTCTAGGCTCTGGAATACAACACCCAACTGATCCAGCAAAAGCCCCCGTTACAAGTCCCCCCATAAATACTGTCATTGCTTCTTTATAGACACTATGTTGTCTAATGTTGGCCCCTATTGCAACCGTTGCAGCCGAGGTTCCGACCAGAAGGGCACCAGTCAAGGGATTGAATATTGGAATCTTTATTGGGTTGAGTAATGGAATCTTTATTTCAATCATTATATATCCTTTTTGAATATCTTTTTAATTATTATAAAATTAACAACTAAAGAATACTATTATAATTTAATTTTATTTGCAAGTCATAGATCCAGCAATTGGAATTTTGGCTCATCGTAAACTCGGGCTAGCCGGTGCTGAAGAGGCTGACATGAAACAGGACAAAAGTTCATTTCCTGAGATGTTTTTTCGAAGATTGGCAGCTCTTAGGCAGCTAGTTGCTGTCCTGTCGCCTTTGCAATTTCATGGATGGGAGAAAGGCCTTTTGTTCTACTTCTAACGAGAATGTCAATTTTTTGATCTCCAAAAAAATCACTGATTAAACATCTCATATTCAATTTTGCCATCACAATATTTTTTTCTAAATCTGTTTCGATATAAAGATCGATATCCCCTCCTTTTTTAGTATCATCAACTCGAGAGCCAAATACCCATATTTCAGCATTGTCACCAAAAGCACGATGAGTTGCGCTCATTAAACAGCTAATTTGTTGTTTTGTAAGTCTCATCCATTTTCCTTGTTTAAAAGCAGAGGGAATGAGTTCATTGAAAATTCTAAATTTCTCTTCACATAATTGATGATATTATCTACAGTCTTCACTAACTTTAATGTATTGACATATGCGATATTCAAAATTTCGGCTTTTTCCTCATCAGTTTCCGGATAATCATGGGAAAAAAGATTGCGAATTTCTCTAAGCCCTTTCCATTCGTCAAATGAGTTAAGAATCCCCCGTTTTTCCATTTTGTTAAGCGTATCTAAATTAGAACTTATAATTTCCTCCTCTAGACTTAAAATGGATCGGAACACTTTTTGACCAAGACAATCTTGCAAATCACAGTAACGAACACGAAAGGCATCAAGTTTATCGAGATCATCCGCCCTTAACCCCGCTAATGATACTCCATTCAGAGGAATAAGGTGTACAAGTCTTTCATAAGACATCAATAAAAGCTTTGCAGAACGATAAGCTTCATTAAAATTGGTTAAAAAAAGTTCTGCAATTCTTTTATCGTATTTCAATTTTTTCCTCTATTTGAGCAAATGCAAATGTATTCTTTAACATGAATATTTGCAAACAATCTCACACACAGGGAACCGTGGTCCGGTCGTCTCGACTGCCTTGCTACCTTGACGCGAACTGCAAAATGCTTAAAATCAAAAATCTGACAAAAATCGCTGCATCAAAAAATGGGGCTTCCGGTATAAGATACGGTATGGATAGTTTTGATTTATGCACATGGGATCTTTTCTCCTCCGCCGGGGGCCTGCTAAGCAAACCGACTCTTATCGATCAAGTGGTCATCGATTCAAGGAGGATCGATTCTAAACATTCTCTTTTTGTCGCTTTAAAGGGGAAAAAAGAGGATGGGCATCGCTTTATAGAACATGCGGCAAAAAATGAAAGGGGCCGGGTCCAATGAAAGGGGCCGGGTCCAACGATCTGCATAAATTATGTTGTAATTTTTTTTAAGCCATGCATTTTGCTTCTGAATCATTTCATCTAATTAAATTATGCAGATCGTTGAGCCCGGCCCCTTTCATTGAGCCCGGCCCCTTTCATCACAGATCGTTGGGCCCGGCCCCTTTCATTCGGCCCCTTTCATTAATTGAAAAGGTCAAAAAAATTTTTATGTTAGAAAAAAGTTAGTCAGGAATTATTTTTGTATGAGCGAATTTCCAGCCAAACTTAACCTATCTTTCTACCAACAAGATGATGTGGTAGCCATTAGTCAGCAACTATTAGGAAAATACTTATTCACCTATTTTGATCATGTTTTGACAGGAGGGATGATCATTGAAACAGAAGCGTATCGAGCACCTGAAGATCAAGCCTCCCATGCGTATGGTTTGCGCCGTACAAAGCGCACTGAAGTCATGTATCAAGCGGGTGGTGTCTGTTATGTCTATCTTTGCTATGGAATCCACTCCCTTTTTAATGTGATCACAAACCAAGAGGGAATCCCCCACGCCATTTTGATTCGGGCAATTCAACCACTAGTAGGGATTGAAACAATGCTAAATAGGCGCAATAAACAAAAAGTTGATAAAACACTAATACAGGGCCCGGGGGCCTTATCGCAAGCACTTGGCATCACTCTCAATGCGAATGGCCTTTCTTTACTGGGTTCACAGATTTGGATAGAAGATAGAGGTGTTCAAATCAATGAAAATGAGATTGTTACCTCACCTCGAGTTGGGGTTGATTATGCAGGAGAGGACGCCCTGCTCCCTTGGCGATTTCGCATTAAAAATAGTTCCAATTAATGTCATAACTTATGTTGGACCTTTTCTGATCAAACTGAATAGTATTTGAATGGGCCTTATCGCCAAGAGACCTGGAATTTGGCTCTCTCACCAACTGTTTCGATAGATGGAAAAAAGAGATTTAACACTCAACAACCTAATTTTAATTAATTAATAATTTGTTGTATAAAAATATTTAATTTTAATCAATTATTTAATTTTAATTCTTCGATATTTTTAATAATAAATTTTTTACACCAAGAATCTTTAATTTTCTCTATGAGTTCCTCTCTTTTTTCTGTTATTTTAAATAGGACAATCGAGAGGGAGCTTAAGTGAGGTGTTAACTCTTCAGAACTAGCAACTCTACAATAATTGAATATTTGGATCATCGCTAAAATCCCTTTTTCTGTATCGAGAGCATTTCTTTCATATAATTTTTCAAACATCTCTCTATAAAAAGAGCGTTGTTCTAAAATAGTGATCCTTTTAAGAGCAGGCTGAAGCTCTTCCATTGCTTTCATTCGTTCTGTTAACGATGGAAGTTTCAATAAGCAATCTAATGCATCCCCTCTCCTACTCGGTCGATTATTTCTGGAATTTTCGATATATCTATTTAATTGCTTTTTAGGAGTCGATTGCCTTATGTTTCTTGCTTTAATAAAATCAGTTAAAAAAAATCTTCTTTCTTCCTCATCATTGAAATTATCACTAATCATTTTCTCTGCTTGTACATTCCCTTTTATTTTAATTAACTTATTGAATATAGGATATGCAAATAGATCGGAATATTTTATTTCTTCGGGTAATTTTTTAAACAGATCAATTGCGGTTACAAAATCTTCTTGTTTTATCATTTCAAGAGTAAGATGCCTTAAAATATCTGATTTTAGAAGGCCATGTTTCATTAAATGAATAAAATTTAAAGTATATTGAGAAGAAGAATTTTTTAATTCTAATAAAAAAACTTTTAGAAACTCCAACTCTCCAACAAGAAGAGGAGAAGAACCACTCCTATTTTTTTGTAAATCAATGAATTTCTCAAGAGTTGGTCTCACTTCATTATAAAAAGCAAAAGCTCTATCAATATCTCCTTGTTTCGCTAAAGCTAACATCATTTCTTTAAAACTGGTTGCCAATTCACAACTATTAAATTCATTATCAATCTCTGTATGCCTTCGCAAAATGTCTTTTATTGTTTTCAAAGCTTCCTCTATATCACCTAACTTAAGGAATGCATTCACAACTTTTATTAAAAGGAATGTTTGATCATCTCGGAAATAATTCCTTCGAATTATCTCACAGCAATACTCTTGTATTTTCGCAATTGCATCTTCTCGACTCATTTCTTTTCTTAGAGTTTGGATGAGAACTTTATGGATACATAAGGGAAAGAAACATCCAAACGAATAGGAAGGGAGCTGCCAAATGATATTTTCCGCTGTTTTCATTCCATTTTCATTTGTTTCTTGAGCAATAATCTCAATCACTTCTGACACTCTTCTGATGGAATGCTTAACCTTGAAAAGATGTGCTTTATGAACGGACAGTCTTATAATCCGTTGAGCAACAGCCTCAATATCATCATACGCGGCGATTGCTTTGAGTGAAGAGAGTGTACTTTCATCACTTAGTGTACTTTCATCAGTCATTGATAACACAGTAATGCGCTTCTTTAGATCAAAGATATAGTAATCTTTATCAAGAAGCTGGCAAAAACCGTATAAATTCAGTGGAAAATCTTTAGAAAAAAAAGTAATATTCTTTTTGATTTCGTTCAATGCAAGATGATAACTAATGATACTTGGTTGCCCTTCTATTTTATCATTCAACAGCCTATTTAAATTTGAAATTTTAAATAAAATTTGCTTTTTTAAATTATTATCGATGGGAATAGAAATTTTAGAAATCAATATAATCATTTCAATATTTTCAATAAATTGTCGATGTCGATTCAACTGAAACTTAAGATAAATAGGAGTCAAATACTCATAATAATAGGAATCGACTTTTTTAAATTCGCGAATAGCCCGCAGGGATAGATACTCAGAAACGATAGGAAGAATATCTTTGTGAATTTGAGGCATTTTGTGAGAAGAGTGGCTATCCCCCAAAAAACAAATCACTTTTTCTAATATAGAAGAAGAGGGATTGACCATTTATCAACCTAATTTCAATTAATTAAAATTGATTTTATTATACTAATTAATTTTAATCAATATCTATCTTTAATCTTCAGCTTTTCTTTTTTTAATAAATAAATAAGATAAAAAATATCGGACAAAAAATGGCTTTGTAATAGATAATTCCATTTGCCCGGAAATTCCCGATATCAATACTACAGCTGCTGCGATGATGATTGGTTGACGTGGAAGCGAAATTATAAAAAATCTTTTATCTAAAAAAGAAAAATAATTGAAATTATAATCAATTAATTGTACGATTCATTTTTAATTTAAAAGATTAATATGAATACAATTAATTCGATAAAAGATTACCGCGATTTATTGCCTCGAGATTCAGCAGCATGGATGGAGAGATGTGAAGTCAAAACGAATCTATTTCTCAACTCGATAGGCAACGTCGATTTAAAACAGCGGATGAAAAAAATTTTTGATGGCGTTGAATTCCTCCTGAGCGATCGATCGAGGACGTTGCTCTCTAGTGAGGATGCCTTTAAATTTTTTAAAAGCGAAGTTGAAACAGAGCAATATCTAAGTAGGCTTTATATCAAAGAACCCATTGCGGAAAACCAAAAGAGTGTCATCAATCATTTGTTTTGGGCAACGCTGATTTGGGCGACGATAATGCGCACTCCCATCGATGAAACGAATCCCTATAGTCAGGAAAATTTTAATGCATTTAAAGCCAGAGTTTCAGAAAATGCCTATTTTTTCCATCTCTTTCCAGAAGAGATAGAAGGTCTATTTATTTTTGAACAAGCTACTTTGGAATTATTCAAACTTAAAAAATTGGAGCAGGGATTTATTTTACGTGTAGGTTCTTTAATGGAAACAGCTACTCACTTATCCATGAGACAAGTAATGCCTAGGTTAGAACTGATACAAGAGTTAAAAGACATCTATTACCCTGATGAAAGAACGCCTGTTCGGCAAAAGCGAAGAAAACGAGATTTTGATGAAACTCAAGAAATTTTAAATGCTTCTAAAGACAGGCAACAGCACTATGCTGATGAAATCCAAAAAATTTCAAAGCGCTTTAAAGATATGGAGAACACCAAAGGGTGATTTCATAGGCTTCTTTCGATACTCCATTTACTGGATAAAAAGAATCTTTTTGGCGTCTTTATTGCCAAATTTTTCGACCATATTATACTCAATATGCTCTCAAAATTTGGCAATAAATCCATCCAAAAATCTTTCTTTTTCTCTAGCAAATCGGGTTTCGAAAGAAGTCTATTTTACCGCATTAAGTTGTGGCTAAGTATAATTTTGATCATTTTGATTTTGCTTGGAAGGATTTAAAATGTTTTAAGCGAGTTTTTTTTAAAACTCGCTTTCTTTCTCTAATATTACCCACTGATCTTGATCGTTATCGATTTCCTGTTTTTTCACTTCATCCGGTTCTTTTTGTTTTGGTTTAATCGAGAGATAATTAGCCATTTTTTTGGCCAATTCAGTTCTATATCCCACAATTCCTTCATTTGGTTCTTTAATATATTTGGAAAAAGGAAGTTCATCGACTACCCTTTGTTCTAGGTAAGAGAGGACATAAGCGCCACAGTTAACAAAATCCACAACATATTGCACAGCTTCTCGATGTTCAAAGATGTCAGAGGTAGCGCTTTTAATTTTATCAATAACTTCTTCAACTTCAGGATAAGTATCCAATGAATAATTTTTAGGATCAAAAAATTCAATGCTTTCAGGTTTACTTTTTTTGATAAGTAAATGGACCAGATGTGAGCTTTCATATAGCAAGTAATTTCTTTTAATAATTAAAGGAATAGAAAAAAATAAATAATCCTTGCTTTTATAGTTATTTAAAAGTTCAATTTCTTCATTACCAAGGGGGCATTCCATGGGGTCAAATCGCTTGCATTTATGGTTATGGTTAGAAAAAAGGGTGTCACTTGCTTTTGAGAATGTCACCGCACCCATTTGTTTTGGGGATAACATGGTATGCACTTCAAGCATATCCTGATAATACAAGTCATAGGTTGTTGACCCACCTAGCCTTATCTCATAAATACTATTCATGGTTTCCTCAAATTATTTATAAAATTAAATAGATATTCGATAGACTATCACTATGATCAAACAACCTCATCAAAAACGCAATGATATAATTGCATAAGAATTAAGAGAAGAAATTATCTTCGCTTTCGAACGCCTCGACCCAAATCAAGCCTTTAAACGAACCTCTGGCGTGAAACTTTGAATCTTTGGAAAAATCAAGCAATCAGTCGCCCCGCAATCTTGTTACGAGATGAATTGTAGTTTCTTTAGAAATTTTATAATCAGATAGACGTTTATTATCCTCCAGTTGGTGACCGGCAAATATCAAACGCTGTTGATCGACAGGAGTGCCATCTATCTTTTCTACTTCTTTCTTCAGGCTAACTACACTTTTCCCTAAAGAAATTTCAATTGTATTGGTTCTTCCGTCAAGGGATTTAACAAAGAGTTGAATTGGAAGGAATGAAGCATTTTCTTTTAAATACTCTACTTCTTTTCTTAGTAATTCTATTTCATCGCGAACGCTATCTAATTTAAATTTTAAATCTTTTGAATAAGATGCATAAAGCTGATACGTCTTATAAAGAACATAAATGAGACTAATGACGCTCATCGCTACCGCCGCAACTTTCTTTTGCCCTTCTGATAATAGAGATACGGAAGAGGAATGATCGCTAATAAATTGACTTGTATTTTGATAAATATTAGATATATTCATATTTGAAATCTTTAATTTATAATTAGTTTTAAGTTTGTTTTTAACTAAAGAAAGTGATTATAAAATATAAATTGATTATTGTCTAAAGAATTCAAGATTGACATTTAACGTAAGCTGTATGCGCCATGTCTTTTGCACAGCAGCTGGGACATAATCTCAGTTTACAAGGAAATCCGATTAGAAATTCATGATTGCAGACATTAGACTTCTTTTGAAACTGCAATTCCTTGCCTGTGCCCATGCCCCTGCCTGCCCATTCACGATTAAACTTTACTTGAAATTCCTATCCCTTTCAGAGTCGTCTTTAAGTTCGGAAAAAGATAGCTTTAAGATATCAAATAATGCGGTTAAAAACTTCTCTTGCACATTTTCTGGAAATGTTAACATCTGTTCATAAATTTTAGGGATTAAATCTGTTTTCTGTTTTGCCTTCAAAGAAGGGGAATTTAATTCTTCAAAAAAATTGACGATTTCTCTCAGGAAAGAGGGCTTTTCTTTTTTTAGAGCCTCTTTCTTTTCTCCATGAATGATAGATTCAATAGGTGCGTGAAGTGCTTGAGAAAATTTTTTCAAATAATCAAGAGTAATGACTCGCTCTCCTCTTTCCACACGCGCTACTTTTTGATGATCTTCTCCCATTTTTTCAGCTAACATATTAATTGTTAACCCTCTGTTTTTACGTAGTTCTCTCAATTTTGCAGAAATGTTTTCTTTTGTCTGTTTTTCTGGATTTTTTGTCATACGTATTTACTAAAACTAATCTTTTTGGACATTTTATAATAACTGCCATATATATCGAAATAAAATCATTCTCCTTTCAGAAATCTCCTTCGGATTTTCTTACCAACCAAAGGCCAATAAAATGTCCATGTGCATTTGTGGTCATGGCAAAATCGATTGTATTGAGTTCTATAAGTCTGTCAAAGAATTTTACAACAACTCCCTCTTCTCTTCTTTTCGCCGCACTAAATTCAGGGTTATCTCGAGTATTATCCGAGGTAAATCCCATTTCATACTTATGTTTACTCACATTGTCGATGATAAATTCGCATTTTATCCAATCGCTTTCCATTAAATAAAGCATATAAGAAACAATAGCTTGAACGGTTGAAGCAAGTTCATAATTGGGATGAGCATATTTTAAATAGCTCATTTGATTGCTGAATGATTCCCCTTGTTTCGTTTTCACTACTCCGATAGGTGCCAAAACCCATTGAGATGCACTTCGATTCAACTTCTGGCTCTGGGCAATAATAGGAAGAGAATAACCATTTTCTCTAAAGAGAATGGAATGCTCTTGTAACAAACTAGAATATTTTTTTGATAGTAGATCAAGTGTAAATTCACTTGGCAAATAAAATAAAAAATGGGTTTCAAATACTTTTTTTCCTTTATAAAAAGGACATTCTTCTTCCAAAGCAGCTAAAATTGAAAGGGGAATTTTTGATTCCTCTTTAATATCGACGTCGAATATTTTTTTCCATTCTTCTTTGCCAAATTTTAATACTGAGCTTACCGGCTTAAAAAAAGTTTCTATATCCTTTTTCCCTATTGTTTTTTTAGAGACAGTGACTGCAGTTTTGGGCTCCGTGTGTTGATATAAAGATACATCTTTCAATTTCGATAGTTTATTTTTGCAAATTGTAAAATAAGATTCATCTTTGACAAAGAGTACCTGTTTAGTAAAAAAACACAATTCAGATAGAGTTGTTTGAGAATAAATATGATTGAGAAGATAGTCGATTTTTTCTTCTAAATATTTTTCTATCAAAGTAACGAGATACGGCCCTTCTCCCGGAGTTTTTATTATCTCTAAAAAATTACCAATGATTTTTTGGAAAACGAAGGGGTCGACATTAAAAACCTCCATCAACGCGTAAAGAGCCGATTGCCTCCCTTCTCCTTCAGAATTTTTTGTATGCTTAATCAAAAGATCGATAGTTTTATTCTTTAAAGTTTTGTGTTTTTTGGCTATGAGACCAATGTGAAAAAGTTTTTTTTCTATTTCTGCCCCCTTGGCATTTTCAAGAGCTTCTCGCATCTCTTCTTCTGATTGATTTATATGAAAAATCCCTTCTAAAAAAGGATGGATAAATACCGAATGAGGCGTAGTAGAAAAAGAAGATTTCACTTTGAGCATTTTCAGTAAAAAAATTTTAATCTCAGAGGAAAGATTCATTTTTCCCTTTTGTTTCTTCATAAGCGCCCGATATTCTTCTAGAATTTCCTGTGTATCGATGAGGGTTTCCATATAATTCAATAATTCTGCGACAATAGATTCTTTGTGCTGAACGTGAGTGCTCAAAACATCAAGAGCTTCTTTTAAGTGTCCTTTTCCTCCCTTGGCAATTTTTAATAATGCATAGATTGCATCGAGATTTTGACGAGATACCGCTTTAGCTAGTACATCAAAAGCTTTTTTTGATCTCTTATTTTCATTGGAGAGAGCCACTTCAGCTAATGCTTCTGCAACGCAGCTTCCAATATAAGAGTCCTTTTCTTGATGAAACACATCGACAAGTTCGTTTAAAGCTCTTTCTGCATGGGTTTTTCCTTTTTTTACGACTTCGGCAAGGGCGTTGGCAGCGACACTCTGAAAATAGTCTTTAAAACTTTTATAACGTAAAGCGGAAATGAGTCTTTCAAATGCTTGTTGTGAGTAGGGAAAAGAAACTTCATTGATAATTTTAGCAAGCCCAAAAGCTGCATTTTTCTTTGATAAATGGCTTTGTTCTTTTTGAATCACAACATTGTTCAATCCCTCAATGATTGCTTCTCTATGCTTGCTTGCATGACTGATCGCTATCTTTGCTAAAGCCATCGCGCTTGAATTTTTAGCATAGGACTCTTCCATAGATCGATGATAGTAGATCAACATAGGAGTTTTGAGTAATTTGAAAAGAGCTTCGATGATTCTTTCTGAACAAGGATAGCCCAAACGTATCATCTCCCCTAAGATGGATGCGACGCGTCCTTTAGCATATACATCGCTCTGAGGATTCTCTATAAATGAGATAAGAGTTTCTATAATTTTAGAGGGTAATTGTTGATGCCTCTCTGCCACTGTCTCCAAAACTGCAGGAATATCATTGGGTGTGGTTGCTAGGATTTGGCCATTCAAAAAATCAATGATTTCTCTATCGTTTAATAGAGAACTATTCCCGGAGAGAAGATCTGCCTTTAATTTCACCGAGGCATGTCCCCGTAGAAATGCTACCACTTGTCGAATAAATTGTGGATAGAAGGAAATTTCAGAAGGGTTCAGACATTCTTCAAAACATTTTGCAAATAAAATCAATTCATAGGTTTGCCCTAAATCTCTTGGTTCCGAATAGAGATCTTCAAAAAGAGAATTAAGCGCTTCAGTATGATTTTGTTGCGAAAGACATCCAACCATCATAGACAAAACAAGGGTAAAACGGGGTTCAAATTTATATTGGGAAATGATTTCTTGTCTTTTCTCTTTTTTGGTTGGATTGAGGTAGAGATTGGCTAAATACTGAGCTGCAAAAAATTCTTGGAAAGTGAGGTGTATGAAAAAAAGAGAATAGTTTTCATTAGCAATCAAACCTAATTTTTTCACTTCATTTAGACTCGATGTGGGTAAAATTTTGGCTACCTCTGATTGGGAAAGGTAAAGTGTATTTTTCTCCATCGCCATCCAAGCTGTTTTTGAAATTTGTTTAATAAGAGGAGCAATTATTTTATGATGGGTAAAATCATTTTGATCGTAAATATCGACTGTGGGCTCTATGCTGGTACCAGGGACTAGAAGGTATCTTTTATATAACCAATTCGTAATCTGATAATAAATGGAGGTCAATTTTGTTGACATTTCATTGCTTACATAAAATTTCTCACTAAAAAGAGAACATATTAGCTCTAAATTGATCGGAGTGTGAACCAAACTATAAATTAAACTGTTTTGTTGAATGAAATCTTTAATATTTTTTGCTTTTTCAGGGTTTTCTAAAAAAAAGTTGTCGATATAGCGATGAATACTCTCTTGGTCAAATCCTAAAATTTCCATTTTTGTATCGCATTCATAAGCGGGTAAGATTGTTTGAGGTCTGGAGGTTATGAGAAGATGAGAAAAAGAGTGAATGAGTTCGTCAAAAACAGGTTTGAGATGCCCTCGATCCGCTTCCATCGGAAGCTCATCTAATCCATCTAAAATGAGGAGAGAGTGTTGACGAGAGATGTCACTTTTTAAGAAATTGCGGATTTTAATCAAAGGGAGATTACATTCTCTCGCCAATATTTCTTCGAGGGTATACTTCTCTGCTCGATTTGGATAGAATTCTTTATTTAAATTTCTAATTTTTAAAATTAAAAGAGTTTTAAACTCACCCCATATTTTTTGATTGGCCCATTGGTGGGCAACATATTGGCAAAAAGTACTCTTTCCAATCCCTGCCGTTCCAAATACGACCACCCGTTTTCGATTGGGATTTTTAAAACTGGAGTGTTCAAATAAGGTCTCCACTTCAATGGATGATTTAAATGAAAAAAGAGTTTCATAAGTGGGAATACGATCATCTTTTAATTCTTGGTCATCTTTTTTATCTCCAATAATTGAGAGTCGTGTATAGAGAGTTTGAATCGGTAACTCCCTCATTTTTACAAAGGTAGAAATTTTTGAATGTGAAAGATAACCATTTTTCAATTCTTCAATAAAATCTCCCTTTATTTGAATTGAAAAAATGAGCCATACAAGTGTGATGAAGAGGCCGACAATGTAGAAGATTTTTTTTCCGATAGGCTGTTGCTCTTCTTCTCGAAAGTTTTCAAGAGAATCGGCCAGTTCAATTTCATCCCATTCTCTAAGTGCATGTGCTAAAAAAGAGGATGCTTTCGATCTGATCGAATGAGAAATAAAAATATCTGCGCCATCCTTTAGAAAAGCAAGATTTTCTTTTCCCGCTAAAAATAAGACTCTGAATACCTGTTTTAAAGTAGGGTCAATTCGTTTTTGGTATCCAAGGCATTTGACGATGAGCAAAAATGATCGACAGCTCTCGATATGATCAGGAGTCTCTTCGATCTGTTCGAGAAAATAATCATAAGTCTCTCTTTGAATCAGGGTAATTTGTTCAGATTGAGTGATTTCATAGAGTGCATTGGAAGAAACCCAAGCCTCTTGGGATTTCACAATCACACCATATTCTTTTAACAAGTGAAGGGTCGATTCCTGAATGCAAAAAATGCGACAAAACAGAGATTCATTTAAATATAAACCGCAAGAGTAAATTGCACTCATCGCCCTTTTGATTTCTTCAACATTTGACAAAACAGAACGACCTATTTTCGCGATTTGTTGGATTTTTAAAGGATTCCCGCATGAAATCAAATGGGCGCATTCAACCTCATTTTCAGAAAACGAAGCATCGATTTCCCTCATTAAATTATTTGTTTGCCATCGATTAAAAATGGGGATTTTCCAATCAATTACATCTTCTTGTAAATTGTTTCTAAGAATAGATTTAAGAGAGTATTTAGAGACTAAAATGAATGAACTTTTATGTTTTTTTAATGAGCAAATCAAATGATGAGCATCTCCTTCAGTCATCACTTCCACATCATCTATGATATATAATGCGTGGCAATCTATTTCGGATATTTGATTTAAAAACACCTTCAATCGCGAAGAAATTAAACAACGACATAGAGTCGATTTTCCCATTCCTTCTTCCCCAATCAGACAAATGATTTTGCCTCGATTTTGAATGATAGTATCTTGGAGAGAAGCAATTTCATCCCCTCTAAAAGGAGGATATTGGGGGCGGAGAAAATGAATACGCTGTGTGCCGATATTGATCATTTCGGAAAGGGGGAGACGTTGCCGTTCCAACTCGACATTCACTAAAGTTAAAAGTTGAGTTGGAGAACAATTTTCCAAACGAATTTTGGATAAACTTTTCAATAATGCTTCTGTAAAATACCCATATTTTTCTTCTAGGCTTTCGTAGGAAGGATATGCTCCAGAAGAAAAGAGAAAAAAAAGATTTTTTTGAGATTTTTCTCTCCCTTTTAATTCATCGATTGCACTGGGATTGAATATGTGATTCATCCGCAAAGAGCAAGCATCGATAAAAAGATAACTATCTGAAGCTTGAAGTTGAGAAATTGTTTGATTTAAGAAATCTAAAGAACATCTCTGATCATTGGATGAGATGTCGTATAATTGCAAGAACGAAATGGGATTTGGAAGCGGGCTCCGATATCCATGTCCACAAAAATAAAAAATGAATTGAAACGATTCCTTTTTTGCAAGAAGAGGAGAAAAAGAATCGGAAAAATTAGAAAAAGAAGCCTCTTCGCTAAGTAAAAGAGTAATGTTTTCTTCGGGAATTCCCCAATTTTTAAGGGCACGCGCAAATTTTAACGCATCCCCTTCTGCACCTGGAAGCATTTGAATAGATTGATTTCGATAATAAGAAATCCCAATGACAATAGCAAATATATCTTTTTTCATACAGGCTAAGCATTTTACGCAATTTTAAAATTCTTTAAAACCTGAGTTTTGGATTTTTTCGCCCTTTGGGCTGCGTCAAAGCCTCGGGGATCGAAAATCACAAGCAGATCAATATTAGAAAATATAAACCTGCTTGTGATTCTTTATGAGAGATTATAAATTTTCATAACATTAACAGGAGCAGCAGGATGGACAGGATAAGACAGAAATGGGAGTGATAAAAATCTTTCAATTTGTTACCATAAAGTAAAAATTGCGCCGCAATTTGGTTGATTGTGGAGAAAAATGCACAAAAAAAGATTTTTTTCAGAGCCTGAGGGAAACTATTTTCTTTTCGGACCCAGAGGAACGGGCAAGTCTACGTGGTTAAAGGAGCATCATGCAGATGCTCTTTGGATCAATTTACTAGAACCTACCCTCTATCGCAAATATGCAGCGAGGCCCGAATCTTTGATGGAGATTCTTTATGCGGATTCAAAAATTAAAAATATTATTATCGATGAGGTTCAGCGATTGCCTGAATTGCTCAATATCGTCCATCTACTTATCGAAGAAAAGAAAGGCTGGCGTTTTATTCTCACAGGTTCTTCAGCACGCAAACTCAAACGAGGGGGTGGTAATCTTTTGGCTGGCAGAGCATTACTAAAAACGATGCAACCATTCATGGCGGCAGAACTTGGCGACAGCTTTGCATTACATACGGCTTTAAGATTAGGAATGTTGCCTGTTGTATTGGATGCAACAGATCCTTTGGCGACGTTGGAATCTTATATCGGTGTTTATCTTGAAGAAGAAGTGAGAGCTGAAGCACTTGTTAGAGATGTTGGAGATTTTGCAAGATTCTTGGAAATTATTACCTTTTCGCATGCTTCTCAGATTAATTTATCTAATGTTGCTCGTGAATGTCAGGTTCATCGAAAAACAGTCGAAAATTTTATGTACATCTTAGAAGATCTTTTATTGTGCTTTTCGATTCCGGTATTCTCTGTTCGAGCAAAAAGAGATCTTGTAAAACAGGAAAAATTTTATTTATTTGATGCAGGTGTTTACGCCTCACTTCGACCAAAGGGTTATTTAGATAGGCAAGAAGAATCAGATGGCGTTGCTTTGGAAGGGTTGGTCGCACAGCATCTAAAAGCTTACCTCTCTTATTCTGGAGATGACAGCAGGCTATTTTATTGGCGTACAAGACACGGAGTGGAAGTTGACTTTGTGATTTATGGGTCAAAGTATTTTTTTGCACTTGAGGTGAAAAATGCTGAAAGAGTTTCTTCTCAAGACGTCCGTAATTTGAAGGCTTTTTTATCGGATTATCCTGAAGCAAAGGGGTTTTTACTTTATCGTGGGCAAGAAAAGCTATTGATAGACGGTGTGTTATGTTTGCCTTGTGATGATTTTTTGGTTAAATTAAACCCAAAATTCAGGTTATTAACTTCTTAAAACTTTTTTGTGAATTAGTTTTAAATTTCTTAAAGGGAATTTAAAAGTAAAATAAATATCTTTTTCCTCCACTGAAGTGATAAAACTATTCAAAGAGGCTTCTTGGATGATGTTGGATATTTCAGCCATCATTCTTGGAATTCTAGGTGTTAGAGTAAATTTTTCCATTTCTTCCTGATACTTTGTTCCCGTTAATGAATTCTTAAGGGCTTGCAACACTTCCCCACTCACAGTTTCGTCCATCACATTTTTTGCTTTCACTCCAATAATACTCGCTCCATTAGGTAAAAGTTCCTTTCCTTTGAGTAAAAGAGCAAGTGCGATGCGTGTCATAGGAAGTGTACAATCTCCTGAAGCCCCCTTATTAACTGCTTGAATCTCAAAATAATATTCCGAAGAATCGGGATTTTTTGGAATAAGATTGCATTCTGCTCTGACTACATTTCCATTAATTTTATGAGAGATCGCTTTGGGATGTAACTGCCAAGAAATTTCATCTTCTTTTAATTCCATCACAACTCTTCTATCATCTAATTTTTCAGCTCTTATATGATTGGGTGCTATTTTATCCCATTTTTCTAAATCTTTTTTAAAAAGGGATTGATAATTGGGTCCTCTTATTGTGAGACTAGATGGTTGGCTTTTCGGATTTCTATCGACTTCTATTTTACTAGAAGGGGTTTCCTTAGTGATATTCGATAGAATTGGTTTTTTATCAGTCACTGGAAATTTCTGATTCGAGCGGACGGGTTCATTTTTATAAGATTGATTTTGATTTCCAGAAGATTGAGAGAGGCGAGAAAAAGCGTTTTGATTTTTTTCTAATTGTCTCACATTCGCTTGGATTTCATCATCAAAGTCTTCGATTTTTTTAGGGGGAAGTCCTTGTTTTTCTAGTTGTTGATTTAAAAGCTTCAATGCCCTTTCTCTCTCAGGCCCTGTCCCTCCTCTATTCACTACATTTTCTAATTTAGCTAGTTTCCCTTGGGTTGAACCCTCTTTGTTAACCTTTGTTATTAATGGGACAATTTTATGATTCAGCTTAGCTTGATTGGCAGCATAGTTACGAGCAAAAGTCATAAGCCCAGCTCTTGCTGCATGATTCAGGATATTTTCCAAGAGTTCAAAACCATCAAATTTCTCCCGATCACCCATTGCGAGTTGTACTCCTTGAATTGCAGAATTACCACACAGAGCACCTAATTTTCCGCTAAATATTGCCGAGACCAAACTCGTTTGTAAATGAGGTGCTAAACCAGCAGCTCCACCTCCTAATGCTCCTCCTAATAATGCACTTAAAACAGCTTTTCCAAAATCTTCTCCGGTTATTTCCTTTCCTTGAAATGCAGAATTGATGAAATAACTAGGAATGGCTGCACCCACGCCTGCTACAGCCCCAATGCCCCCATTGATTCCAACTCTTGTTAAAACACTGGCAGTTTGAAGAACTGGCGAAGCTAATCCTGTTAAACCTGCTCCAATTCCCCCTCCAATCGCTCCAGTCACCGCTCCAATCAAAACATCTTTTCCAAAACGATTGAGAGAAAAATCTCCCTTAATCGCACCTTTAATTGCATTGACCGCTCCACCGAAAGCTGCTCCCAACACACCCCCAGTAACGATTGAAAATATGAATTTTCCGCCTAACATGGCAACTAAAGGGGCTGCAGTAGAGCCTGAAAGAGCAATCGCAGCTATAGCCGCAATTGCCACAATAACGCAAGCGACGGCGAGAAGGATGGCTTTCCATAAATCTCCTTTTCCTTCTAGTTTTAAAGGCCCTTTTAATCCTAATTTAATCGCTTCATCCATTAAATCATCAGGGATGGTGTATCCTTTTTCATCATTTTCAGATTTGTTTTCATTAGGGTCGCCTGGTTTTTCTTTGAGATCATAAGGATTGTCAAATGAAACCGTTATTTTATCATTGTCTTTTTCTAACTGATCCAATTCTTCAAGGTTTTTTTCCACCAAGGCTTTCATGGTTAAAATAAGCCTCAATGTTGGAGTCCCTTCCATTGTTTTTTGTGTAGAATTTTTTGGCTCGGAAGGACTTAACTCGTATTGAATTTTCAATAACCCTTTTTCAAAAATTTCTCCCTCTTCAAAAATTTTCTTTGCTCGATTGAGATAACTTTTAGCAATTCCTATTTCTGAGGGATCCAATTTTAGAGCTATAAACGTTCGGTTATACCACGCGAAGCCCGCAGTTAAATCGATTTTTTCTCCTCTATTCTCATAATATGCATCTGCCGCCTTTAATATCTGAGGGTCATCTAAATCCAAAGTAGCATTGATATACAGCATTTTATAGAGATCATTTTTATTAATCATCCCTTCTAAATTTTTTTCATAATGAAAATGCGAGATCTCAGCTTGATTGAGATTTTTGCTCACCTTATCCAAAAAAAATGCCCAAGTATCTAAAACATAAGATGTATAAATTTCCAATACGTTTTTTTCGATTTTTTTTAAATTTTCAGAAACCTTCCATTCAGTATGAATGTGAAGAATAAGATGTTTAAATTCTTCGAAAAGTTGTTGTTTTTCTATCAAACATTTTTTTTCTTCTAAAAAAAGATGATTTAATCGATTTTTTTCCTTTTGATTCTGCCCTTCCATAATGGAATCATAAGTTAAAATTGGAGCTCCCTCAGAAAGCTCTTCTTGAACAAAATGACAAGATTCTATTTCTTCTGTTTGAATGATCAATCTTCCTGTCCCAGATAACCCTTTTCTTGCTGTTCTGCCGAATCCCTGATCTTGAATACGTTTATTTAAAGGGAGGAAGGAAAAAATCACATGCATTCCTCCATTTTCCTCAATCGAGGAAGCATCAATATCGGTCCCTCTACCAGATAAATTGGTTGCTATAATAATCTTTGCTTTAGTTGCATCTCTAATCTTCTCCTTATCTTCTTCCCCTTTTGTATAGGTAACGATGTGAGAGGGAGACACTCCCTTATTCAGGAAGTGCTTTTTTATCTTTTCTACATCCACAATAGATTGACAAATAATCAATGTCGCTCGATTCCGCTCTTGATGGCTAGGTGGTAACTGATCTTTTTGTGGGGGTTCATCTTTTAAACCATCATTCATCACATCTCCGTAAAGAGAATCCAGCCACTCCTCTTTTGTTGCACTTATCCATGGCGCTTTTTCTTGAAAATTATTTTTTCTAAATGAAGGAATTTTTAGAGTAGCTAATCCAAATAATTCTTGAAAAATCTTAGCCTCATTTTTTTCACCCAAAGTCCCAGAAAGTCCATAAATGGATGCATATCTATTCGTAAAGAGAGTGAAATTTGACATGAAACACTTGGTCAGAGTTTCTGTTTCCACACCAATTCCGCTTTTCATTTGTAAAAACTGATGCAAACCATCTTCCCATTGAACATCCTCTTCCCATTCTCCAGTATTGGCAAAATCAATTGGAGTAATCTTTTTAAGGACTGAACACGCATGATATTCTCTATTATGACTATAGCAATAGGCATTGATAGAGCTATCAATCCAATATCGGATTCGATATTGAATGAATTCTTTTAAATGCTCAGGAATAAGAAAATGATGTTTACCTGAAAAAAATTCTTCTGTGTCTTTACTGACTTGTTCTCGAATTTCTTTCAAAAATGTCTCATACTCATTTAGTGATTCAAATTTTTTATCCGCAATTTCTTGTATTTTTTTTGAAACAAGAATCCAGATATAATACAAAAGAGGCTTGACTGTAGACATTCCAGCTACGGAATCGCTAATTTGACATAACCAAGTCAGTTTGTCTAAAAGAGCACTATCTGCTTCATCAATAATGGCTATGCTTTTCTTTCGGTCTCTTCCATTAAAAATCTTGGCTCGAAAAAAATCGGCCCTTAAATTATCTCCTTCAAAACTAGCTGATGTTCCGTAAACAATACAATTTTTCTGATAACAAGATTTGGCCATCATTCCTTTACTTATTTCACAATTATGATCTGAATGAATACCGAATTCTTTTTGATAAAATTCTTGAAATTTTTTCAAGTCACGCTTTGCCAACGTAGATGATGAAGTGATAATATCGACTTCATGCCCTTTTTTGATTTGGATAATTGCGAGTGCTGCGATAATATAGGACTTTCCTTCTCCAGTTTTAACCTCTGCAAGAGTCCCGTATTGGTTGGGAGAATCGAGCATTGACAACAACGCCAATAACTGAGAATCGCGTAATTTATCGTGAAAAAAGCTCTCCATTTTTACGCAAATTTCTGCGATCAAAGATATTGGAATTTTTTCTGAAAAATCATGAGAAAGGGTTTTTCCATTTTTTAAATCTTCTATCAAAAGACGGATATGAATCATTTGAGATTTCAAATTCTGAATATTAGCACCAGGATTTTGAGAAGCGAACTCCAAACATAATTCATCCAGTGTTTTTTCTTTTCGAATGGATGAAAGAAAATGAGTGATATTATCTTTTACGGTGCTAGCATCAACTTCTGGATTGAGCGAAATATATTCATGAAATAACTCTTCCAAATATTTTTCGAAAAAACCTTTATTTTTTTCTTCAATATATGAAACAAATAGTTGATTAATTTTATTTAAAGTATTCTTATCTTGAATGGAAAGCGATTCAACAGAAGCGATGTTTTTTCCAATTTCGTTTAATTTTACTGTATGTTGTTTTAAAAGCTCATCGTAATTTTTTGCATAACACTCTTGAAAAAGAATTGAAATGATTTCTTCCGAAGAAGCTGAGGAGTTAATTTTTTTGGCTACTTTGATGAGTTCTCCTAATTTAAATAGCCCAGTCTTTGATAAGACATCTTTGATTTCTTCAAGATTTTTTTTGTAAATTTTATGAGTCAAGTCTTCAATAGCTTCTTTTTCTTTAATAAAAGAGGCAATATCTCTCAAAGATTCAAACTCAGAGTCTAATAAATAAGTTCTACTAATAGGGTTTAACATCAATGTTCTATCCGAATAATTTCCCAACTGTCATTTTGATTATCAGTTCCTACATAATGATCGCCGTCTGAACTTCTGCTTTCAGATTCAAACATCCACCTTCCAGATCCATGTTGAAAAGCATAATGATTTCCCCCCAAAGAGTGCAAAGCCCATACCGAACGTCCTTGATGATTATGTTTACTGCTGGTCCCCGTCTCAACCGCTTGTCCAGGATAATCTTCTCCAAATTCATATGTCAGTCTTCTTGGAGGAATTCCTGTGGTTGCTTCAAACATCCATTTTCCAGAATCTGCATGTTTGATTGAAAAGCGACCATTATTTAATTGATGGAGTTTCCACTTAGATCGATTCATGTATCCCACTCCTCGGTCACTTGTTTGAACATAAGGATCTCCACTATCTCTAATTCCAGATTCAAATAACCATCTACCGGAAGAATGTCGAATTCGAAATTGACCCTCATTCACATAACGGTAGTAATCATCCAAAATTCTCTCAATCTTCTCGATTTGTCCTTCCCTTGTTTGTTTGATTTGTTGATCATAATTCGTTGTTTCTTTTGTAAGATTATCAAGGGTTGTTTGAGTTGCAATTTGAAAAGTCTCCTCATTCGTTTTTTCTTCTTGAAATGCGAGATTAAATTCTTGTGTGCTTTGCTGTTGAACGCTGTTCAATTGGTCGTTTGTCAACTGATGGAGTTGATCATTTCTCCCTCGGTAGATTTGAGTTAACCGTTGTTTGTAGTTTTCTAATCTATCTTCAAATTCTCTTAAAAATTGTTCTTTGGAGGTTTGATATTGATTAAGTCTGTTATTGAGATTCTGTTGAATAGTCGCTAATTGTTTTACATATTCCTTTTTTACGTGTGTGAGCTGAGAAATAATCAATTTTTCTTTTTGATCTAACTCTTCTTTATTTATAATACCTATTTCTTGAACATAATCTCGGTGAGCGTTAAAAAAGCTTTTGAGGTCAGATTGACATTCGTCTTGGAAAAGGTTTTCTCTCTCATCTAAAGTTCTTTGATAAACATTTAAATTTTCTCGATAATGTCCTTCAATATAGGTAATACGATCTTTGCAAAAGCGATCGTTTTGCTGAATGAGTTCTTTCAGATAAATTTCTTCGCTGTTCATAAGATCATTGACACAACTTGCCAATGTCTCATAATCGGCTCTTGTAGCATCGCGCTGAGCTTGCTTTTGTTTAACTTTATTCGAATAAAACTCAATTTGTTCTGCGCAGTAACTTTGTTTAGTTTTTAACGCTTCCTCAGTTTCACAGAGAACTGAAAGATGTTTCATGGATAATGATTTATTTCTCACCATTCTTTCTTTTTTTAACTTTAATTGAGATTCGACAAATTGAAGGTTGACTAATTCGTGTTTTTCACGAGATAAAAGATGATATGAAATTTGAGATTCCACCTCAAATCGTTCAGAAATAGGAGAAATGATTTTTAATTGCTCAAAAACTTTTTGAAATTGAATTCGTGTAATGTCTTGTTGGAGTGTTGTTATTTTTTCTTTGAGCGATGCGTTATCTCTATTTTCAAAAGAGAAATTGTTCTCATCTTTTGAATTCATTTCTGCTATCAATTGTTTAACTTTATCAAGTGCTATTTTAGTCCCTTTTTCAGTCCCTTTTTCTGCAAAATTGATACAATTAAAATTGAAATTAAATTTTTGGATACAAACCATATCATTCTCATCCTATTTTTGTTTGAAAGGGCTCTATCAATTTAAATGCAGTTTTTATTTATATATCCGTTATAGATTTTTTGTAAATATTTTTCAGAATTAAAAATCTATATCAGATTTTTCAAAATCTTTTACTCTTATTTTTCGAGATAAATATGAAGAGTTATCAGGTTAATTAAAAATCTGATTTGGATTTGTATGAAGAAAAAAAGATTTACGAAAAATCTGAAAGAGATATAAAAATAAAGGAGAAATCCAAAATACGGAGGGATCATGAATCAAATTACAAACCAACCCACACAAGCTCAACCCACAGTGAGTCTTGAAGTGAAAAAGGAAATTTTAAAAGCAAAAATGGCACCGAAGATTATAACAGAAGCAACAAAACCAAAATTGGAGGCGCTGAAAACGGATCTATTCAAAATCACAGCGCCCTCAGTCCAGGCACCCGCATTGGAATTGTCAAAAATACAAGTGGTAAAAGCAAACTCACCAGCAGTTGAATTGCAAAAAATCGATATTTCAAATGACAAAATGACTTCACTCGAAGTGTCAAAAGTCAATGCGATTCAAATCCCCATATTAAAAACTGAAGCACCTAAAATGGAATCATTTAAAGTTGAAATACAACAAGCGACAATAGATAGAGTCGGTACAGCTCAAATGACACTGTCAAAAGTTGAGCCGCTTAAAGTTGAAATGGAAAAAGTGGCAATAAATAAAGTCGATATCGCTCGAATTACACTACCAAAGACCGAACCACCTAAAGTTACCTTATCCCCAGTTCAATTTGAAAGAACAAATCTTCCAACAGTCCCCCTTGTTCGTTATCATCCAGTTTCGCCTCCTTTTATTCCATACTTTCCTCCGCAACCACCATACATCTTTGAACATCGAATTTCAAAACCCCTATCTGTTAAACCGGATAGATGTGTGAAGTCTACTACCAGCTATGAATCCATCGAAAAGATCTCTAAGCAAGAATTAAGAGAAGCGCATGTCAAGCATTATCGTAAAAAAGAGAAAGAAAATTTTGAAGATTGCTGTCGCGAACCTTTTAAAGCTAAAATTTCATCAAAAGGAGAACTTCAATTTCAATCTAGTCCGACTCTCCATAAAGTGATTTCTGCAGCTGAATACTTCAAATTAGATCTAAAACGGGGAGAGAGATCTGAGTATATCAAATGTCGATGTGGATGTTCTATCTCATATAAACGAACCAAACATAATGAGATAAAATATAAAGTAAACTAAGGAATTGTTATGATAGAATCAATCAACCAATCTTCATATTCCCCCAATCATCGAGAATCGCCTCCTCTTACAGATAGGGAGGCGATCGAAAAAATAAGCCGTTATTTAAAGGAATATCAGCCTTTTTTTAACGAAGAATTTATCGATATTCAAAAAAAAATTCTGAAAAGATATCGATGGTCATTAGACATGGAGGAAACCATTCCCACTGTTGTTCTCAAAGGTCTCCATGCATTTGCCAATCAAAAGTCAGATAATATAAAAGAATTGATTGATTGGTCTGATTTAGTCTCTCATCCTCCTCCACTCTCTTTTTTTATAAAAAAATTTAACCTCTCAAACATGCCTGAATCAGGCAAATTGAAAATTTTTTTGGAAAGAATGGCTATTTTGATCCAAGAAAATCGTATCTATGTAGACAAAGATATAGAGGGATATGTACACATTCTTATTCATCATCAACATGAATTGCAAATATCCGATATTGCTCCTCTGGTTAATTATTTATCATATACGGACTTTGTCCAATTTCCAATTGTGATAAAAGAAGCTTTGAAAATAAAAGGAATGCAAGGAGCTAACTTTTTAAAGCTCTTTTTCTCGCTCGCAAATGATTTTCCATTCAATAATATTCACGTCGAAGAAGCGATGGAAATTTTTTTTCTCAATGAATCCACATTTCTTGATTCCATCTTTTCGGAACAATTATTTCATTTATTGGTAGATAAAAAAAATCATTCTTTCATAGGAAAAATTTTTAATAAATTTATAGATGAAACGCTATTACAGCATCGCATTGTTATTGTTTTGAAAAAGATCATTGAAAATGAAGATTTTAGATTTTTTAATCTTATAAATCTTATTACTAAGTCCCGTCGTTTGGTCACGCTTTTCTTTCAAAAACAATCTTTATCTGCTAAAGAAATAGAAACATTAATCACAATGGTATCCGCAGCTTATGGCCTTTCGTCCGTTAAAGAAGAGTTAAATATTCATCTTTTCAATCCTATTTTTTACGATCACATAGAAGAATTTTCTCATGTTACCGAAGAGGAAATTCAAGATGATCTTCTTTCAATTTTTTTTAATATTATAAAAAGAAGTGATCCAGAAGATCATTGCGAAGAGATGTTTAAACGAGTTTCGCAACTTTTCAAACTTTTGATCAGTCGTTTTTATAGCGCAGAAATTTTTGATGGTAAATCTCGAGAATTTTTGAAACATTTTTTGAACCAATTCAAACAAATGACAGCCATTGAAGGTTGTTTTAAACAAAAACTCATTTTAATTGAGAGAGTTATTAATCCCTCTTTAGATTTAAAATTGGAATATATTGGAAGACTTTCTCGAAAAGGGAATTTAAATATTTTGTATAAAAATATTGAAAAAACTTTTGAAGGAATTGTATCAATTGAAGATTTAGAAATAAAAGTATCTCGTTTTGAAAATTCATTCCTTCATCAATTGTTTGCACAAGTGTATTCAGATGATGATTTTAAAGATTGGTTTAGCAATGAAAATCCACATATTCAACAAGAAAAAATAAAAAACATTTTAGCAAATATGGAAAAAAAGAGAAAAGTAATTGAGGAAACCTATATAGACATTCTTAAAGAAAATAGTTTTGAATACATTCATAACAACCAAATAGGAGCTTTATCCACATTAGAAACTCAAATAGAATATTCAAATGTTTTTTTGAAATTAGGAACTGGACAAGGTAAATCTTTCATTGCAGAAATGGCCGCTATTGATTTGCTCAGTAAAGCAAATCCTCCCAATCGAGTATTTATTTTTACGAGCTATGATCATTTAGCTAAACGGGATTATGAAAATATGAAATTTTTGTCTTCATCATCGAAATTTCCTTCTTACTATCTCTCAGGAAAAAACAGCTTTTCTGTAATTAAAGATGAAATAAAGTCTGCTAAAATCATTCATCTAGATAGCGAAATATTTCAATCATTCCTCACCGCAAGCATTGGAGAAATTTTAAATGGAAAAGGTCATTTTTCTGAATTAATGGAGATTTTTTTCTCACAAGAACACAATGCCGTTATTTTAGATGAAGGAGATTTAATGATTCTCGATGATCCAAAACATGAACACCTCTATTCTTTTTCAGAAATTTTTGGACAAGAGTCGATTGATATGGACACGCAAAAAGAACAATTTGTAGACCTTTTAGGGGAAAAAATTGTAGATGACTTAAATCAATTTTTTCCCGGTTGTTTTAATCAATGGTATTCTCAAATGACTGAATTTAAGCATGGTAAAAGCTCAACTACTTATGTGGCTAGTGGGAAAACAACAACTTTTGCGGGTTCTTTTTCACATCGAATTCAACAAGGTATTTATCAATTTTCCCCTTTATTATTTAATTTTTCAGCTTATGTTCGGTCCTTTGGAAGAGTTTTATTTCTTTCTGGAAGTATTAATAAAGAAAATATAAATGCTTTTGATCGATATTTTACAAATAAAAAGGAAAACTTCTACGCCACTATTCCGTTCTTTTTTGGATCCGATAACAGGTGCCACCATTTAATGGAGAGGAAAAAGCTACAGAAATTAGATCTCGAGCAATGGTATGATAAAATTGCAGAAGATGTAGCAGAAGCACAAGAAAGAGGACAGCCTGTGCTTCTCTTTGGAGCCTCTATTGAAACGCTAGAAAATATAAAAGAAAAACTCAAAAAAAAAGGAGAAAAATATCATAAATATTGGACTACAATTTTTAATGAGGAAACTCTCAATTCAAACTTTAAGCTGATAGGAAAACCCGATACTCTGGCTTTTGCAACAACAATTGCTGGAAGAGGAATCGATGTGAAAATCTCTCAAGAAATAGAGTTAGGATTACATGTAATCGTCACAGAGCTTCCTGAAAACAACAATGAACGGCTATTAGAACAAATGATTGGGCGTACGGCAAGATTAGATCGAAAAGGGAGCGTGTCAATGATTGTAAAAGAAAATTTGGACGAATTTTATAATATTGCCAACAACAAAAGAAAAATATCCATTGTCAATGAAGACTTAATATCTCGCGATTATGCATTGAAACTTTTAACTCATTTTTTTAATCAAGAAAAACAATTGAACCCAATTCTCGTGAAACGATGGCTTATCCTGCTTCAGTTAATCTCTTATCGATTGGTCGACCTTTCAAATAAACAACTCTTTGAGAAAGCAATCCAATTTGTTGGAGTTTCAGAAAATGAATGAAATTGAAAAAAAAAATTTAGAAAATCTCTACCTCGATATCAATAACGAAATCCTGGAAAAGGTTGGGAGTGTCAATGACCCTCGAACTGAGCAAGTGATAAAAAAAATAATGGATGATTTTCAACAGAGAATAAATCATCAAACCCTCAATGAATTTTTATTGAATTGCAATTCAGAATCATTATACACGACCATTATCAATCCCTTAACCGAAATGTCAAAAAAAAAATTGGCCCTTCTTTTTCAAAGAGAAGTTTTGAAAATTCACAAAAACAACAAAGAAAGGTTTATTCTAAAAAAACAAGCTTCAAAATTAGAAGAACAATTTAAAAGCTTACAATGGGAAAAAGAAACGATGGCAATCATACAGACGCACAGATTGACCAGGAAAGCACCCTCTTCTCACTCGTCTATGAAAAATCAATTAGAAAATTTTACAGATGAACTAAAACAATTAAAGGAGAAGCAGCTTTTTCTCGAAGAAGAGTTAAGCAATGAGAAAATTGCTTTAAAACAAGTCTGTAACCAAATGACAAATTTAGGACAAAGAGTCAACATACAGTTTGAAGAAACGATCAATAAAGAAAATGAACTTTCATCTCATCGAATTTCTTGTATAAAAAAAATAGAACAACTTCAAAAAGAAATCGATCAAGATATCGATCGAATTTCTAAAGAACCACAAAGACTGGAAAAAGGAATAAAAGAGCTCTATGCTCAATTTTCAGAAAAACGAAATAAAATTATGGAAGATTTTAAAAATACTATGGAAAATATTCTTTCAAATCAGCTCTCAAAATTAAAGGAAAAAAGCGATTTAAACACTAAAAATATCAGCGAGAGAATAATAAAATTTGATACATCGATACAAGAAATAAAAAATGACTCAGATTCTCGTTTTGAGAACGAACACAACCAATTCAACGAAAAAAATCAAAATCTTTTTGCAGAGTTTAAAGCAGAATATGAAAATGGGCAAAAAATCTTTCAA
Source organism: Parachlamydiaceae bacterium (assembly GCA_025451995.1). Classification (GTDB taxonomy): domain Bacteria; phylum Chlamydiota; class Chlamydiia; order Chlamydiales; family Parachlamydiaceae; genus JANWJE01. Next base: position 45,071 of record JANWJE010000127.1, read on the forward strand.
AAATCGCAAAAGAACGAAGTGAATACATTTGAAACGAAATTCAAAAAAATCACAAATGAAATTCAAGATGAAATCAATCAAATGAGCAAAAAAAATGAAGAACTAGTAAAAAAAAATCGAGAAGATTTTGATCAGAAAAAATTCTTGTGCCTAAATGAATTTAATAAAGAATTGAACAAAAATACAGAAAATTTTTTAAATGATCTCACAAAATTAAAAATGAAAGGGAATGAACACATCAATAAGGAAATAGAACATTATAAGCATAGAGTAGGAGAGATCAAACCAAAAGAGAGTTACAATGGAGGAGATCGAGAACAACAATTGATAAATCGATTCAATCAAGAAGTAATTTTAAATCGAGAAGGTTTTATTGAAAAATTTAATAACAGTCAAAATAAGTATTCGGAAAAAATCAATTTGCAACACACTGCTTTTGAAGATATCTTCAATAAGATCATTGCAGAATACAATCACTCTATTCAAAATTGTAATATAAAAAACCAAAAAATCAGTGAAGAAAGTTCTCAGCGTTATGATGTTTTTTTAGAAGCAGATATAAAAAAATTTGAAGAAAAACATGAAAAAATGATTAAGAAAAGCAATAAACATCTGGAAAAAGAAACTGTTGTTTTTCAAGAAGAGGAACGCGAACGTTTGCAAAAAAATCAGAAATTAATTCAATCCCAAAATAGTGAGTTTGAAAAAGCATTTGATCAAAATATTCGGATGTTTACAGAAAAAGTCCAAGCTAGTCTCACTCAATTTTATAATCATTACGAGGCAATTGGAAAAGTGAATGATGAAAAAAAAGAGCGGAGAGCCAATCGATTGAAAGAAAATATAGAAATTCTTTTAGAAAACCGAAAGAAGAGAATCAATACCTATTCGATAAACCTTGGAGAACTTTTCAATGAAAAAAAACAAGAAGCTATATGTAAAACTGAGGAGATTCATCGTTCTTTTATCGATCAGTGCAAACAACAGATTATCGATTTCGAAAATCATTATGCACTATTTAATCAAGAGAGAGAAAAATTCTATCAAAAACAGGCTAAATGTTTGAATTCTCATTTATCTATCAGCGTCGATTTTTATTAAAAATAACTATACCTTACCTGGATAAAAAAGCATGAAAAGGAAAACTTTAAGCCTCATTTTTCCTCCCCAAGTCCGAATCTAAAGATATATTTATATTGTATCAAAGATGTCCTTTAAAGTACTTTTTAAAAAATTTGTCATGAAAAAAATTGTAATCAAACAAAGTTTTCCCTTTATTTAATTCATCAATTAAATCACTTATCAATAGACAAATTGTTTGTTCGCTATTTTCAGGTAATTTATAGGGCCTTGTAGGATAAGTCTCCCTTTGGTCGACTTATCCTAAAATTATCTTCTTATCTCTTAGATCATTACACCCTTTGGCATCCCTTGCCTTGTCATTTTATTCATTACTTGTGCTTTAAGCATTA
>JANWJE010000128.1 GCA_025451995.1 Parachlamydiaceae bacterium
AAATTTATTTAAGATTAAAACTTCTCAGTATATCAGAGATAAGCTCACAGAAAAGGGGATTACCGGAAAAAGTGGAACAAGTCATTTCGACAAATTACCACGTGACGTATTAGGAATAATTACAAAAAATCCACATTTAACACACAAAGATTTAGGGCAACTGAGAGCGGCGAGCAAGGCATTGAGTACAAGTGAAGCACTGGAAGAAGGAAAAATAATGGCATCTATTATAGGTGCTGAAGAGTACAAAAGGCTGCTCAATGTAGAAGTAGACGATCTGCCCATCCCGCGAGAATTAATAGAATACCTTAAAAGTCCATCAGTCATTGATCCAAAAGTTCCGACAATGGCAAAAACAATGGTTGTTTTGATTCCAAAGACGATGAAGACCAAAGATGATGAAGCGCCCAAACCTACCACATTGAACAGTTATAAAGAGATGATTGAAAAAGTGATGAGAGAAAAATTTGGTAGCAGTTTTTATGGATCTATCAATTCACAAATTCTTGAACAATATGGCGATAGAGCAATAGAAGAATCATTTTATTTGGTAATGACTACTGAAGTTTTGCCGGGAACAACAAGTAAGCCTTATGCTGATTATGCTGAACAACTAGAAATTGCTCAAAAATATGACTATGAACCCCCCTCTGTTTTATCTGCCTTTATTGGAATCACCATGCGCTTCCTCAAGACAGGAGTGACCCATTATGGGCAAGAACCTGCGATGTATACTCATTGCAAGGAAGTTGTAGATGGCGTAGATGGCTATCAAATAGTCGTTGGTTGGGTTGGCGCCTCGGGTTTCGAGGTTCACCCGCGCACACACATACTCCCACTTCGACTACGCCACCGCATTGGATTGGCCGGGGTGGGGCGGCGGTCGTTCTTTTAGGGCATTGGGATTTGGATACTTGGCCTTTTGGCTTTTTGGCTTTTGGGCCTTGGTTTCCGCGAGATTTTTTCATTCGTCTCTCTTAACCAATAGGCATTCGAGCTTTCTAACTTCATCTAACATTTTAACTCGACCGTTTTTCAAAGATTTTGAGCCATCGCTCCAGTTCACTTGCAGCCCTCTCTTCCGGGGTTTGTGGTTCTTCGAACGGATCTTTCTTGACTTTAGGTCTTCGAGGAGGGCGGGTTTGTTGTTGCGCCTCTTCTTTTGCAGCTTGTTCTTTAGCTTGTATCTCTTTCCATTGTGATTCAAAAACTTGAGTGTAATAATCTAAGGAGCCTTCTGTAGAGGTTTTCTTTTCAGATATTTGTTTGGGGATGATCTTTTGAACCACTTCGTTCTTTTTCTCTTTATTCCTCTCTTTTAGCTTTTTTTTATAAATGCGATTGGTCCATTCGATAAATTCTTCCACTGTTTCGGTATGCGCTAATCGAATATGAGCGCGCCTAGCAAGTTCTTTATCGGATGTAATCACTGTTTGCAGATTTGGGTGGGGGCTGTTTTTTATCTCTTCGATAATGTATTCATCAGCTGTTTCTCCTTCGGCGGTGAAAAGAATCTCTAGTTGGTCGAAATGGCTTCGGGTAGAATCGCCAATTTGTGAAGGGGAATCGAAAACAATAGTTGCGTCAATCTTTAATAAAGAGATTTTTTTATTGAGATCATAGATGATAGCTTCTCTCTGTTCCCTTAAATTTTTGCTTTGAGGGAAAGCCAAACGAAAGAGCAAATTATAGCCATCGATGAAATAATGCATGCAACTCAAACTTTTTTAATCGTCTAATGTTTCTAAAAAATTAAGTATACGATCAAAGGCTTTTCTTCGATGAGAAATTCGATTTTTTATTGCTTCGTCTAGTTCGGCAAATGTTTTTTCATAGTCATTCTTTATAAAGAGAGGATCGTAACCAAAACCATGGCGTCCTTTTGGTTCTTTTATAATATGACCTTCGCATATTCCTTCCACACATTTTTTTAATCCATCCGGGCTAGCAATGGCTATGCAGCATTCAAAATATGCGCATCTGCTTAAGCCTTCGGTATTTTCTAAAGCGTTTAAAAGTTTTTGACAATTTTCCAGATCGGATGCATGAGTGCCTGCGTAACGGCGGGATTTAACACCGGGTGCACCCGAAAGAGCGGGGACGACAAGGCCGGAGTCATCCGCAATTGCCCACATATTGAGGTGTTTGGCTGCATGTTCCGCTTTGAGAATTGCATTTTCTCTAAAAGTATTGCCTGTTTCTTCAGGAGATTGGTAATCGGGGAATAAATGAAGCGATAGAAGTTCCACATGAGAGAGGGGTTTAAACATATCCCGAAACTCTCTCATCTTATGTAAATTATTGCTGGCTAAAACAACTTCCATTTTTTACTTTTGAAAAATGTTACTTAAACCAGTAATTTGTAATTTTTCTTCTCTAAATGAAAAAGTGTCGCCTACTTTTCTCCCGATCATCGATTGAGAAAATTTTGAATTAAAAGATAAGATGTTTTGATCTGTATCTGCATCCCATGGACCCAAAATCGTATAGGTGATTGGATTTCCTTTATTATTGAGAACATTGACAATGCTTCCTATGCTCACTTCTTGTGGATGGATATCATCTGGAGTGATAATCCGCGCACGATTAAATTGGTCGGATAGAGTTTTTAGCTCACTTTGTAAACGCGCTCTTCTCTCTTGAGCAAATTTAAATTCAGAGTTTTCACGCAGATCCCCAAGAGCTCTAGCAGCTTCGATTTCTTTGGCGTTTTCTATCATTTCGACTGTCCCTATCTGCCTAATTCTATCTTGCACCTTGAGGTATCCCTCTTCGGTGGTCCAAATTTCACCTGTATCTTCATCATGGCTTGCTTTCTTCTGCTTTGGAGCTGCAAGGGAGGGGTGAACCACCTCGGTTAAAGAATGCAGAATTTTCATATCATGACCGGTAAAAGTCTGACACTTTGAAGCCAAAAGAAGAAATTCTTTTGCAAATTCTAGGCTAGTCCCTTGCAAAAGTTGGCGGACCAAAGCATAGCGCTTATTCGAAAGTAGGTTATACATTTTCTTAAGGAGATCTCTATAACGATTATCCCCCTCCAATGAACTAAATAAGATAAAAAATGCTTCAAAAAATTGATTTCTTCCTTCTTGATTGTCATAAGGAATCCCCGATTCTTCTTCTGCCACTAATTTTTGGAAATACCATACGAACATATCGGGATATTGAGACGGATGAATCAATAATTCTTTCAGTTTTTTTTCTAAAAGGGGTCTTCCTTTCTCATTCTTTGTCAATTCGCGCAAGAGATAGTCCCTTAATTGAGCTTGAGTGAGAGTAAATAAGAGAGAGAGAAAAACAGTCAGCCAATCAGAGCGATAATCTTTAATCGCTACCAATGCTTGCTTTTTAAAAGCGACAATATCGATATCTTTGACCAGTTTTTCCGGATTTTTTTGCTGTTGGATAATTTCTGCGATTTTTTCTTCGGACTCTTTGCTGCCAAAAAACTGTTCTCTTAATAGATAAAGCTGAAGGCGATAAGCATCCGACAAGTTTGAATCGTTCAACAAATCCACCAGCTTTTCTTCTAATGAATTTTTAGTTGAGGGATTTTTTAATGCTTGGGGGGTATCGCGCACAAATGAATAAGTGGCTTGTATCACTTGCTCCGCATTTGTTTTATTATGCATGGCCACTTTTAGACGATCTTCGGTAGAAAGTTCTGCTTTTCTCAAATAAAAGGGTTCTTTCAAACTATCGGGAGACTCCACCATCGGATCTTTTTTCAATTTAGATCTTGCACCTTGCCACCATTTTGTCCACTCAGCATCTGGGATGACTAACTCGCACAATTCATCTTTTATTTCTGCTGCTGTTTTAGGTCCAAGATCTTTTAATAAAAGCTTGATTAAACCAATCGGATCTTCCATTCCTTCTTTTTCAAGGGCATCTGGATTTGCAAAGCGGCGCGCTAAAAAATGGGATTTAGGGAGAGGAACGAGTACTTTAAAGGCATTTGTAAATGAGAGATCCTTTCTGCCTGAAACATTTTCAAATTCAATAATTAAATGTTCACGAACGAATGAGACATCAACAATTTCTCCTGTTCCCCAACCTCCGGTGTGAAAAACAAAATTATTTTTTGCCATATGGGCTAACAAGTCATATCGGGAGATAGCCCCTTGAAAATTGTCTTTATTTTTCAGACCTGTGTATTTTAAGCGCTCATTGAATTTAGGATCTCCACCATGAAGTCCTTTTAAAGTCTCGAAGGTAAGTTCTGCTAATTGAGGACTATTTGTCGTTTGCAAATCGACCAAAAGTCTTAGGATGTCATAAGATTCCAGGGGATCTTGAATGGTTTTCCAAAGGGGAAGGGCACTTTCGACAATTTGACCAAAATGACGGGCTAATTCAGAGGTTTTTATCGATTTTAATAATTGATTAAATTCGTCCGTTTCAATCTCGTCGCTTGTGCAGTATTCTTCCCATAAAATAAGAAATTTATGAAAGTCTCGATTGTTAATCTGGGTTAAAAACTCCTTCAAATAACTCATTGTAACCCCTCTTTTTTGTAAGATATTGAGAAAGAATATATATGAGCGGGTTTATTATTTCAATGACAGTGGTTGAAAAATGTAGTATAAATAATTTTTTAAAATAAAATTATGTTAATATTAGTAGGTAGGGAGGTGTTTATGACAGACGGAAAAAAAGATTCAAATAAAGATTTAAAAAACGCCCCCATGCCCCCCTTGCCTTTTGCTAAAGATCTTCCAATGCAAGAAAACAAAGAAGTTAAAAAAATTTTGGAAAAGGATGGAACCCTTACTCTGGATGAAGCTCAGCTTTTATATGAAAATTTAAAAGAGAAAGGAAAAGTCTGGAAGCAAAAAATTGATGAAACTCTTAAGATGCGCGGGCTGACAGAGGAGGGGTTGCTTGAACACCTCAAAAATCCAAATAATTTTACCCCAGAGCAATGGGAAATGTTGGCTCAAAAAAGAAGAGATTTGATAAATTTTCTGAATCTTCCATCGGCATTTAATGAAATAGTCAAAGGATTTGCTCCGGAATTCGATGAATATCCTTCAAAAAAGAAAGACGATAAGTCAGAAAAAAGAAGAATTGGCAAAGCGCAACGACGCGGGTGGCTTCCTATGCGATAAATTCTCAAAAGATTGCGTCAATTTATCGCCTTCAACTGCCGTTTCTAGGTTAAATATTTCCTCCTTAAGAAATTGGTTTCACGAACAAAAAAGAGATTTGCCATGGAGGCAAACGCGAGACCCTTATGCCATATGGGTTTCAGAGATCATGCTCCAGCAAACACAAGTCTCAGTTGTCATTCCTTATTTCTTAAAATGGATGGAAAAGTACCCTACCATTGGAAAATTAGCTGCCGCTCCCTTAGATGAAGTGATTAAGACATGGGAAGGATTGGGGTACTATTCAAGAGTGAGAAACCTTCATATGGGTGCAAAATTTTTAGTCGAACATCAAAACGGTTTATTGCCGGATTCTGAAGATCAGCTTATTAAAATTAAGGGGTTGGGTCCCTATACCATTGGGGCGATTTTAAGTTTTGCTTTCCATCAAAAAAAAGCAGCTGTTGATGGCAATGTCATTCGTGTTCTCACCCGTTATTTCGGTATCGACGAAGATATTTCGAAAAATTCCACAGTGAATAAGCTTCGCGGGTTGATGCAACAACTTTTACCGGACGATGAACCCTGGGTAATCAACGAAGCATTGATTGAATTAGGTGCGATGATTTGTCAAAAAAAGGGAAAATGCACCCAGTGTCCTTTACAAAAAAATTGTTCAAGCCGGATAAATGGCCAGGTTGATCGCCTTCCTTTTAACTCCAAAAAAATTAAAGTTGAACGTCTCTATCGCTCCGTCGTTGTTATACAAGCTGGAGATTCTTTTTTATTAAAAAAGGGTGAGAAAGGGAAGTTGATGTCGGATTTATATGAATTCCCCTACTTCGAAGAAGAGAAAGGCTTTTTAACAGAGGCTATTAGTGAAAAAGTGGGCAAACATCTTGGTCTCCACGTGGAACAAAAGGGTTATTTAAAAGAAGTCAAACAAAGTTTTACCCGATACCAAGCGCATTTAACACCTATTCTCTATCATTGCGAACATCCAAAAGAAATAGAGGGCTATACTTGGATTTTCAATTGCGATCTCAAGAAATTACCATTCTCTTCAGGTCATCGAAAAATCCTCCATCAGTTGATCGATGCGTAGCCAAGTCTAATAGACATAATTCATTTCCTTGCCCTTGCCCATATGCGTATGGGCAGAGGCACAGGCACGGGATTTTAGTTTCGCGGGATGTCTACCAGCGGTTGTATGCTTTGAGGAAAATGAAAAATATTCTCAGGATCGTAAAGACTTTTAACTTTTCTTAAACGAACATAATTCTTGCCGTAATAAGCTTTTTGCCAATTCTTTAAAGAGAGATCGGGTGAATTCACATAAACACCGGTTGTATAGCAGCGCAATTTTTGAGACAACTGCTTTACCCAGCGAATTCCTGCGTCAGCCCCTTTGGGAGATGTCCATGTAGCCCAAGGATTAATATTAAACAATGCGTTGCGATAAAAATAAGCTGTTTCTTGGGGTTTGACATTGGTTATTGCACCATTTAAACCATGTAAGACAATGGCTACAATATTATTTTCCGGGGGAGATTCCATAAATTTTTTAATCATAGCAATCGCCTCTTTAGGCAGTGCTTTTTGGACGAAAGGGCCTGTGCTTTTAAATGGTTCTGGTTCAATAGGCTGTGTTAATCCGATTCTGTATTCAGCTTCAATCCATGGAATTTTTTTAATAAATATCTGTTGTGGCGATCCGGTGTTAAGCAATGGCTGTAATAATTTGCGCAGTTCTTTTGCGGAGCCTAGGAAAACACATTGAAAGGTAATGGCAGAAGATATGGGCTCCTGCTTTCCTGAAAATTTACTTTGAAATTCTTTTTTCTTTTTTTCATACCCTGGAAATGCATGCGCATGTTGCGGGGAATTAATTAATGAGAGCAGAGGTGTGAGCCTATTATCAGCATGTGGTAAATTATATAATTGCCATGTTTCAATTACAGCTGTTAAATCTTCTAAAGACCATCCAATATTTGCATAGACAACTTGATCAATAGTATGTGTTCGAAAAGTAAATTTCGTGCACACCCCAAAATTTCCTCCCCCTCCTCCTTTTAGGGCCCAAAACAAATCGGCATGGTGATTTGTGTTTGCATGGATGACAGATCCCTTGGCATCGATCATTTCCACTTCCAATAGTTGATCGATAGCTAATCCAAGCTGACGGCAAAACGCGCTTTGACCTCCTCCTAATGTGAATCCGGCAATCCCTGTTGTAAAACATAGGCCATTTGGAACAACTAAATGGTGCTGGCTCAATGCTTCTGCTAATTCAATGTCTGTAATCCCTGTTTCAACCGTCACCGTTTTATGTGTTTTGTCTATTTGGATTCTTTTCATCTCGCTGACATCGATAATCAAGCCATTATTCATGGAGCTTAAACCCTCATAATTATGTCGTCCGGAACGTAGGCGAAAGGGGATTTGATGATCTCTAGCCCATTTGATAGCATTGATGATATCTTGATTTTCTTGAGCAAAAATGATGAGTAAGGGGAAATGATTGAAAAAAATATTATACTCTTGTCTAGCTTTTGAGTATTCACGACTAAGAGGAAATACGAGGCGTCCTGTTAATTTTCCATTATTTGCGGCACGGAAAATTTCTTTTTGGGTATCAAGTTCTTTCTTATGGTTATGGTTTGCTTGTAACTCAAACTGACAAAAAAAACATGTTGCTAATAAGAAAAAAAAATGATTGATTTTCTTCATAAATGACGTTTACTTTGGTTAAATTTCAAAGTAACCTAAAGTCTGAAATCTTTCAAGAGTGCATGAGTCGTTAAGCTCAGATAATTTTAAATACTTATAAAAAGCAGTGTTAGCATTATAGAAGGAAATTTCAAAACCCACTTGCCCTCCCATAAACCCTTTTTTAAGAATATAACTTTTAAAAAAACTAAATAAGCCATGGGCGATCGCTTTTGAGAGGGATGATTTTTTTATCCCTTTATTTTGAAGGGCAAAAAGAGTGGAATAAGCTTCCATTTTCTTAAGAAAATCGCTTGTACATTCATAAGGATAATGCCGGAGGGAATGCTTCAAATGGAGTTTCTTTAGTCCATTTGATAGAACCGATTCATGGACTTGGGCCTCGGTAAATTGAGTGTCTAGGCGGTTGTATAAACGAATCTGTCTATCGGGATGCCAGCCGCACCACTTGACCCAAACACCTTTATAAAAATTCTTTCTTGGACAAGAATAGACTTGCCCTCTTTTTAAAGTGAGCAATGAAATTTCTTTTAAAAGTTCGGGTGTAAGGATTTCATCGCTATCGATGGAAAAAATCCAATCGTGTTTTGCTAGCTTGGAGGCCTTATTATGGGTGGGTCCGAAGCCAATAAATGGCTCTTCATAAATGGTGACATTCTTAAAACGTTTGGCGATGTCTAAGGTAGCATCGGTTGAACCGGTATCAAAAATAAGAATTTCATCAAAATCAGATAAAGCAGCCAATACTTGAGGAAGATACTTTTGGCTATTTTTAGTGAGAATTGTGACACTAATAGATTGATTCATAATACTTATTTTTCTTTTTTCATAATGATAGCAAACACTTGATCGTGATAAATTTCTTGGATGCGATTCAATTTTTCTTGTGATAAAGCTTCTCTTTCAAAGAATTGATATCCTGCATATTCATAATAACGGATCAAATTTTCCTGAAAAAGAGGAATGACTTTTAAAAAAACAGTGGTAAAGTTTTCAAATGCTTCTCTTTCTGCATGGCGAAGGAGGGTTAATCCCAACCCTTGGCCTTGAAAGTTTGGATGGACTGATAGGAGAGAAATCTCTGAATCTTTCAATAAAATTGTTCCGCAAATTTGATCAACATCGGAAAGGAGGAGAAAGAGTTTGTGATTATCATTTTGAATCATTTCTTTCAATTTTTCAATTGTGATGCGAGGATAATCAAATCGGTTGAATAGCTGCCTCCGATAAGCTAAGTTTATAGTTGAAGCAATTTCATTGATGTCGTAAGTTAGGTCGGCTCTTTTTATTTTGAAAGGTTCGCAATCATCCGCTATGATCCTTGTAAAGCACGTCAATTGAAAATAAATGAAAACTAACCTAAACATAAAAAGACCAATAGAAAAATAAGTAATTAATTATCTCAAAATTGTGATTAAAAGCAAAATGATTGAAATAGCAAACGAGATCGACCTTTCCCGCCGCCCCCGGCGCAATCGCCGGACAGCGGCGATACGTGGATTAGTCCAAGAGACGCGTTTACATGCGAGTCAATTGGTAACACCTCTCTTCATTGTGGAAGGGGAAGGCCAGCAACAACCAATTGCCAGTATGCCGGGGATTTATCGTTATTCGCTCGATCTTTTGTTGAAAGAAATCCAATGTCTCTATTCATTGGGAATTAGAGCTGTGGATCTTTTTTGTTATGTGCCGCAAGTAAAAAAAAATTCAATCGGTTCAGAAGCAATAAGAGAGGGGAATTTTCTATCAGAGGCAATTTCTTTGGTAAAAAAAGAAATTCCTGAGATTTGTGTCATGGTTGACATCGCCCTAGATCCCTTTACCGATCATGGACACGACGGGGTGATGAATGAAAAGGGAGAAGTGGATAATGATGAAACTCTTGAAATGCTTGGCAAAATGGCCGTATTAGCTGGACTTGCAGGGGCAGATGTTGTCGCTCCGAGCGACATGATGGATGGAAGAATCGCTCATATCCGGAGATCTTTGGATAAGGAGGGATTAAGCGATGTAGGCATCCTTTCCTATGCGGTGAAATACGCCTCTTCTTTTTATGGCCCATTTCGAGAAGCTTTGAATTCAGCTCCAAAGTTTGGCGATAAAAGAGGATATCAGATGAATCCCGCCAATAGAAGAGAAGCTGTTTTGGAATCTCTTTTAGATGAAAATGAAGGGGCAGATATGCTGTTAATAAAACCGGCGCTTCCCTATTTGGATGTCATCTCCAAAGTGAGGGAATCGACAACACTTCCCCTTGGTGCCTATCATGTGAGCGGGGAATATTCGATGGTGATGGCTGCCGCACACAATGGCTGGCTGAATGCCGATCAGGTATTTTTAGAATCGCTTCTTGCAATTAAAAGAGCCGGCGCAGATTTTATTTTAACCTACGCCGGCAAAAGAGTCGCTCCCTTGCTTTAGAACTCAATTCTGCCGCTCTTGATTGATCAAATCATACAAGTGATTTCCGGTACATGCAGAAGCGCCTACGTCGCGGAGCCATGCTGCCATGCCGTAGCCCCAACGGGATCTACAGGTGCTGGTATAAAAAATATCGAGGGGGACGGAAATAAAAACCCCTTTATCATGGTAGATAGAATTATTGATTTTATCATGAGCGCCTGTGTAAGTGTACCAAATCCCCATCTTTAAACCGCTTGGGAAATATCTAGAAACTTCTGTTCTAACGCCCCAATCATTGGCCAAGAATTTGCCGGCGCTCGCTTTAAAATCAAGGCTAGTCGCGCGCCAATTATAATAAAGATTGAGAAAATATTGCGAGGGCAAGAAGTGGACCCAGCTGACTTTGAAGCCATGTAATTTTCTCACATCGCTTGTGAAGTCGATCCCATGGTAGGCTCTTTTTTTCAAAAGGGCATAATCCATACCAACAGCCCAATCGGAATTGACGGGATAATAGAGCCATTCGAAAGCACAACCCCCATAAGCCGGCTCAAATAAGCCAAGAGAAATTTTTGTGTAAAAACCCTTACCCCAATTCCACATTTTTTCAAGAAAAGCCTCGTCGATTGTTAGTCCCTTTTGTCTATAATAATTGACTGAATCGGTGCGCACATTGATAATTTGAGAGGGGTTTAATTGATCGATATCATTGATTGTCTTTAGATAAGACGAAAAATAATAACCGAGAAGCACAGAATAAAACACTTCATTCAAAATAAAGCCATTGATGGTGGCAGACAAGCCTAAAGCATATTTAAATTTGCCGCTAGCGCTTCCAAACAATGTTTCTGTTTTTGGAAGAACTTCTAAATTCCACCAATCTAAATCTTGTTGAAAGATCTGTGTTGAGGTATAGATATTTGGCCATGTGGCTTCTCGGTAGGGGGTGAGCACATCTAATTCATAATGGCCAATTTCTTTATTTTTAAAGAGGCGTAAAAAAGAGGTATTATAATGAAGCTCTTGGATCGGAAGATTGGACGCTTCAAAAGTGACGATGACTCCATCGATATCTTCAGGGATTAAAGAGGCTAAAAGGGCATTTAAACGAGTGCGAATATGATGCTCATCTCGATAAACGAGGTTGCTAATTTTAATTCGCAAGATTAGGCTTCCGTTCCGGTCGCAAAGCCAAGCGTCGGATAAATAAAATCCTTGGTTTCCAAACGCATACACCATTTCTTGTATAAAGGTATCCGAAGGGCGTAACATGCCAAGCGGTTGAGTGTTGACAGGCGATTTATACGGTAAAGGGTCGTTTAATTTGGGTAAAAACCCCTTGGTATAGCCAAAGTTATAAAAACCGGAAGCGGTAAAAGCCAGTTTTTCTCCTCGAATATAAGCTAAAGATAAATCGATAGAGTTAAACGCGCGATACTTAATACCGAATTGAAAAGGGGTAGATTTTTTTCTTCCCTTTGGATGTTTTTCAATGCTCTCGTCATGATAGGGAATCGCATCGTATTCTGCCACAAAAGCGAAATCTTTAAAAAGCTTCCATGAGGAGTGCCTAAAGGGCATCCAGCTCGCTCCGCCAAACCAACCGTGAATGCGATTTGCGCCATAACCTAAGGAGACCTCTAAATGTTGCTTTAAAAAGACTTGAGTGAGGACAATATAATAGGCTTGAAAAGCTTTTGTTCCGATGAAATCTTCCAGACCAATTGCCAACCCCGGCAAGTGATAATGAGTCGCTTCAGGACTGAAAATCGATATTTTTAAATTGGCCCCTTTATCAGAAAAATCTCCAAAGCCTTTTTTTGTCAGTACCGGATCTTCAACGCCTTTAAAAATGCGATAATTGCCCGATATCTCCAAAAAATCAGCTAATTGAAATCTGCCGCTATAAATAATATAAGGGGGAACATATCCATACCCCGCGCCGATCTCGCCTTCATGACCCATTCTAGCCGAAGGCATGCTAAAATAGCCGCCTTGAAGTAAATGATTGAATAGAACGGGAAATTTTTCATTTAATTTTTGGTTCCAATAATTGACGATGAGAAGATCGCGCATCAAATTCGATTGGCCATTCTCAGAGTCGATCTCTTCCCCGTGCAGAAAAAAGAAAACCTGCAAGAAGATCAAGGTTGTTAAGAAAAAATAGACCACTCGATTCATCACGATCCTTCGAAGAGAGAAAGAGAAATAGAATACGAAGCCTTTCGCTTAAATGCAAGGAGAAGCATTATATACTGCTTCCAACTGAAAGCTGGAAAAAAGGAAGGTAGTAAGGCTGTCTTGGCCTTGAGAGGCAGGTCGAGACGACTTGGGTTACGCACGGATTGCCAAAAATTTTCCAGGTAATTTATTAAGAAGTATTTGCTTTATCTTTAAATTAAATTAATCTTATTTGTTTAAGATGTAGTGTTTGTAATTAATTTAAAAATTATGACAAATTCTATTCATAATAATTCTAATGTTGTAGTTGCAAAATTTCAGCAAACTAAAAAAAATGCCCTCAATTTGCCGGAGAGCATTATCACTATGATCTTTTTTGATTATGTGGGGATTCAGCCTTGCGATTGGAAAAAAACAAGCTTGATAGACTCTACTTTTAATCATATGTTTAATGATCCTTTGAATATTTGTGTTTTTTTTCAAAAAGTAATTAAAATTGAACCATGGCAGAATTTAACCCCATATTTTAAATTAAGTGAGCGCTCGAATGGGGGTCTAAAAAGTTTGCACATTCATTTGCCTTATCACACGGCAAGTTATAATTCTTTCATTATTAACATGCTGTCTAGAAATTCTATTGAGTATTTAACTCTTAAAAAAGTTGAGCTTTATAGCGATTTGATTGATGCGATTTTTTCAAAAAACCTTAAAGATTGCAGTCTAATCGATACGGTCATAGATGACATTGATCTTCTTTCTGATGATAGACTTTCAAACTGTTTTAAAGTTAATGATCCCCTATCATGAAGAACTTTCTCCTTGTGGCAATTCCGTGATAAAAAAGTTGATGTTTTAGCCCAAGCTTGTTACTTTTAAATTTTAATACTTTTGATTACTCCCTCATGCATATTAAAATCACCAAAGGCTTGGATATCCCAATAGCCGGCAAACCGGAAGGGGAAATGACACCCCTTTTAGAATCCTTTCATGGCCCCCATCGGATGATAGGTTTAGATCTCACTCCTTTTGAAGAGATTAAATTTAAAATCTTGGTCAATTTAGAAGAGCGAGTTAAAAGAGGACAACCTCTTTTAGAGGATAAGAATGTCCCAGGGCGCATGTTTGTTGCACCGGCTGGCGGCATTGTGCGGGAAATACGCAGGGGGTTAAAGCGTCGTTTGCTCGCGATTGTTATCGAAGTGGATGCAGAAGAAGAAATTGAGATTCATGCGCCTATCGATTTAAATGGCATTTCTAAAGAAGAGCTAATTCATAGAATGAAGAGAGCAGGTCTATTCAGTCACATCCGGCAACGCCCATTTAATCTATTGGCAAATCCAGAAAAAAAACCGCGTGCTATTTTTGTAAAAGCTATGGAGTCAGCTCCTTTTGTCCCTCCAGCTGAACTCCAAGTGGAGGGGTATGAAAAAGAATTCCAAATGGGACTCGACGCTTTAGGGAAGCTTTCAGATGGTCACGTTCACTTAGTGCATGCAAAAAGCTCGCAGTTTCATCCCTTTGTAGAAGCAAAAGGAGTGGCCGTTCATACAGCAGAAGGTCCACACCCTATAGGCAATGTTTCAGTGCATATTGCTGCCATCGATCCGATCACTCATGCGGAGGATATGGTTTGGACTTTGAACGCCCGAGATGTCGTTTTGATCGGATATTATCTTATTCATGGAAAAATACTTGTTGAAAAAGTGATCGGCGTTGCAGGCAATGGAGTCATCGATGGGGAACAGGGATTTTTTAGAGGAAGGGAAGGGGTGTCCATTTCCTTTTTAATAGACAAAAAAACAAAGAATGAAAAATATCGTCTGATCTCCGGAGATCCTCTGACAGGAAATCAGGTTGAATCTGAAGATTTTTTAGGTTTCGATCATTCGACTGTTAGTGTAATACCCGATAGTAATGAAAGAGAGTTTCTCCATTTTTTCCGTTTAGGGAAAAATAAATACACATACAGCGGCGCTTATTTATCGGGGCATCTAAATCATTGCGCGCGTGAATATCCATTCACAACTAGCTTGCATGGAGAGCATCGCCCTTTTATCGATAGCTCGGTAAGTGATGAGGTGATGCCTTTAAACATTTCTACAATGCATCTTGTGCGGGCAGTGCTGGCAGAGGACTTCGATCTTGCGGTAAATCTTGGCCTGTTGGAAGTGGATAGCGAAGATTTTGCCCTTCCGAGCTTTGTTTGCCCATCCAAGATCGAGATGGTGGATATCATCAAGAAGGGACTGCAGCGCTATGCAGCCGAATTTCTGAAGTAATTGGAATCATCCGTAGTATTTTTAAGTCCCTCAAGTTTTTTTGAGGGTGTTTTCAAATGATTGAATTTGCATAAATAATCTATATTACGATAGTATAATATACTGCTTCCAGCTGAATCTTGGACTTTTGGGCTGCTTCAAAGCCCCGGGGTTGACAGATCGCAAGAGGCATTGTAGAGATCGCAAGAGGCATTGTATTGATTTAATACTATGCCTCTTGCGATCTCTCAACCGCGGGAGCTTTCAAGCTAGCCCAAAATTCCAATATTCAACTGGAAGCAGTATATAC
>JANWJE010000129.1 GCA_025451995.1 Parachlamydiaceae bacterium
CCCGTTGAATATTGTAATTTGGGGCTCGCTTCAACGCTCCCGCGGTTCCGAGCGCGCACGAGGCATATTATTAAATCAATACAATCCCTCTTGCGATCTCTCAACCCCGGGGCTTTGAAGCAGCCCAAAAGTCCAATATTCAACTGGAAGCAGTATATATGCTGCCGCGATATGAGTTTTACAAAAAATTAATTAAAATTAAATAAGCTGAAATAAAACAATTACTATTATTGAATTAGAGTTGTTTTATTTGTTTTGGAGGTGATAAATGAATTTTTTAAATCCTAAAAATCATCTATCTGATTCATCTTCATACTCAAAATTACCCAGCGCCCCACCAGCGGAAAATCTAAAATCAGACGATAACGTTCCTAGAGCCTTTCCTGTTGTTGAAGGAAAAATTCTGCCTCAAATTCAGAAAAAATACATTAAAGCCATCCACAGAAAAGGCGAGCCGGGAATAAATGATTTAATTGAATACACAGATAACAAAAATGAAAAACTTTCATTTTCAAATTTAACTAATCTGGTGAAGGTTAGAATAATAGAAAGCGATAATACCAATTTAGAAGAACAAGAAAATATAGCGAAAGTTTATGAAAATGCGATAAATAACCTCAGATTACATAAAGATTCTATAGCTGAAAAATTTATTTCTATTATTACATTTGGTTTCTTTTCTAAAGAAAGAGCTATTGATGAAGGTGAGAAATATTTGAATGTATTCGATGAAAAAATTAACAAATATAAAAATGCCCTCAAAAGCCACGAAAATTATTTGAAGGCAGAAAATCAAAGAAAATTGAAATTAAGAGAAAAAACAGACGAGATTTTGCCTATCTTTTATGATTCTTTCTTAAAAATTACTTCAGAAGTGAACCTTACTTTAAACGAGATTGAAAACAAAATTAATAATAAATTTGAAGAAAATTGTGAAGAGATTAAAAAAGGTCAACCTATAAATTTTTCAAATTTAAATTTTCTTGATATCGGTTTCACAGAGAAAATTAATAAAGAGAAAGAAAAGTTAGACATATTAGCTAACGAATGTAAAAAAATTTATGCAGACAATTTTAATCCCCTCGTCGCACCTATTATCGATTTAAAAATTGAAAATACAACTTGTAATTCTTACGATTTAGAAAAATTTTTGCTAAAGAAAATTGCTAACATTGAAACAAAAATACTTGATATTCAAAGATCTCTTTGCAACAAAACGATTAGTTTTATAAGTGATGCTTACACTCATCCAGGGAACGATAATCTTTATAGAATGGCAAAAAAATGGGCTAGCTATACATCAAATGTTTATAATAGCATGCCCTTGAATAATTATTGGATAGAATTGAACTTATTGAGTTTCGATGAATGGGAAAAATTCAGAAATAGAGTTGGAAAATTCGATCCTTATAAAGAAGACAATCTACCAAAAATGTTATCTACTAATTTAGACAAGAGCGCATCTTTACTCTATTTGAGTAAATTAAATGGTCTAAAAGGAAAAATTTCTGAGTCATAAGCATCAATTTACGCAGAAAAAATAAACGCCTCAGTGTTTATACAAGTACGCGCAAGATGAGGAGATATTTAATGACAGATTTCTAAGAAGAATCTGTCATTAGATTTTTTCCCTTACTCTTCGAGAGATTCCTCATCATTGCTGGCGCGAGCGGCTCCAACGTTTGCTAGGGGGCGTTCTTTGCTATGATGGAGAATAAGCGATTCAATTTCCGCTAGCAAGCCGGAATTCTTTTTTAGCTCGTCGCGCACTGATTCTCTTCCTTGACCAAGGCGTTGCCCTTTGTAGCTAAACCACGACCCTTTTTTATCGATGATATTGAATTCGGTAGCCATATCGATAGCAGAGCCTGTTCTAGAAATTCCTTCATTAAAGAGAATGTCGAATTCCGCCACTTGAAAAGGGGGAGCCATTTTATTTTTGCTCACTTTAACTTTGACGCGGTTTCCAATTTCTGAGTTGTCCGGGCCTTTAATTCCCCCGGTGCGGCGGATCTCGAGCCGAACAGAAGAGTAAAATTTAAGGGCCCTTCCCCCTGTAGTGGTTTCCGGATTGCCGTAAACGACCCCGATTTTTTCTCGCACTTGGTTGATAAACACAGCGCAAGTATTGCTTTTGGATAGGGCTGAGGTGAGCTTTCGAAGTGCTTGAGACATCAGGCGAGCTTGAAGACCCATGAATTGGTCGCCGATTTCTCCCTCTAATTCTAATTTGGGAACGAGAGCTGCCACAGAGTCGATCACAATGACATCGACAGCGTTTGAGCGCGCGAGCATTTCTGCAATATTTAGCGCTTCTTCGCCTGAGTCGGGTTGAGAGATCAGGAGATCGTCTAAATTTACGCCAATTTTAGCCGCATAGGTTGGATCCAGAGCGTGTTCGGCGTCGATGTAAGCGGCGACCCCGCCGTTTTTTTGAGCATTTGCTACAATGTGTGTAGCGAGCGTTGATTTACCGGATGATTCTGGGCCGTAGATTTCGATGATACGCCCTCTTGGTACCCCGCCAATTCCTAGTGCGATATCGAGCGCTAATGCGCCTGTTTGGATCACGCTGATTTCTCTTTCTTGTGAATGCTTGCCAAAAGACATGATCGAGCCATCGCCAAATTGTTTCTTAATTTGGGTAAGAGCTAGTCCTAAAGCCTTTTTACGTTCGCTGTCTGGTGCCTGCTGAGACATACAAACTCCTCATATGTTGTTGAAAAACTGATGTAGCATCATATTCCTTTTGCTATTTAGAATCTAGCTTAACGCGTATGTGCCTGGGATTTTAGTTTTAAAACAACAACACCCTATCCAAGGGGACATCTGTTTCCTCAAACAACAAACCCCTGATTTCCTGTTCTAAATAACCAATACCCCAAGTTTGGGGGGTGCCCAGCTTATTGGTTAGAAGGCGATCATAGTAGCCTTTGCCATAACCCAAGCGATGCTTGGTATTGAGATCGAAGCCGAGGCCTGGGATTAAAGCGATATCTATATCGGCTAAATCTAAAGATCGGCTTTCATTTTTTGGTTCGAGCATCCCATACGGATGAGGCTCCATTTCTTTGAAATCTTCGACCAGAAAGAGAACTAGCCCATGAGCTGTGAGCCGAGGCAGTGCTAATCTTTTTTCTTGAGAGAGTTTTAAATTGAGCGGCCAAAGATTAATTTCAGATTGAAAGCTGGCAAAAGAAAGAATTATTTTAGCGACCTTTGCCAGCTCATAAATGTCTTCACAAGCCTGTATAGAGGCATCTTTTTTTCTTTTTTCTGAAAGGCAATCACGAATTAATTTTAATTCTGCTCGCGCTTTAGTTTTCTGGTTTGCCGTTGACATAAGGGATTTTTTGAACAAAATGGCCTTCTGAATCAAAGATGGAAACCATCCCTTTTCCCTCCAACACTTGGCTGATAGGAGCTCTTTCTTCCTTTTTGAAATAGTCGCCTCTGACTAATTTATCGTGGTTATATTCTTCAATCATCAACAAATTGCCATCTCGGTACCAGGCTGTAAAGACGCCATGTTTTTTATTATTTGCCATTTCTTTTTGGCTTTCTAGCACTCCATTTGAGTGCCAAGTCTTTACCATTCCTTGGACTTTTCCTTGATACCAATGAAAAGAAAGTTTGGGTTGTAGAGGAAGCGATGAGTCAAAGAATCGATCATAAAATTCGAGTTCTTCACCGTGTTTAATCCCATTTTTAACATGATAGATTCTCTTTAAGCACCCTTCATGTTGGAATACTTTGACTTCGCCTTCTAAAGAGCCGTCGGTAAATTCTTGTAATTCTTGAACGGAATCTTTTGAAAAAATGGCGCGAAAACCGGTGCCATTTTTAACCTCGGAAATGACGTTCCCTTGTCTATCAAAGTATTGACCGTTTTCAAGTTTTCCAAAGGTGTAATCTTCGCGGCATGCCAATTGTTGGTTTTCCCAAAAGCGCACAGCATTGCCGTGTTTTTGCCCTTGGCAAAAAGTTGTTTGCTGCAAAAGTTCTCCATCGAAACGAAAAATTTCGATTGTTCCCTCAACTTGGTTTTTGACATAGGGAATCTTTTTCCACATTTGTCCGTTTGGATGATAATAGGTGGTGATCCCTTCTAAAGATCCTTGAGAATAGTTGACTTCAGCTAAGAGATGGCCCTCTTCATCCCAAGCATAATTGGGACCATCGAAAAGCCATGATTTTTCTGCCACGATTGTGACATCAGGCGTTCCTCCAATCACTTTTGACATGACGCGCATATTTCCGTTTTCATGCCATTCGCAATAATGGCCATGGGCTCTGGCATTTAATATTTCTAAAAATTGCTTGGGGTTTCCGTTTTCGTGATAGGTGGTCACAACTGATCTAAGATTACCCTGAGAGTCTCTAGCATAGATTCTCAAAACTTTTTGGTAGGGCTGCTGACTTAAAAAATTGACATTTTGAAATTGACCAAGTCTTTCTTTATTGCTAATAGTCTCTGAAAATCCATTGCGATCGATAATGTGAATGCTTGTCATGGGGAGAAGTTTCTTTTTACAGCTACTTCCTTTTTTAGCCCCGCTAAAAGTGAAAAGAAGTAGAAATAGAAAAATGGAAAGAATGACCTGCTTGCGCTTCATAAAAATTCTCGTTTAATAAGCTTTAGATTTAAAAGATAGACTTCATTTTTATCATTAACTTTTTTCTTATCAAGGCGAAATTCTGTGATCAAAAGTTGGGGTCGGCTTGGGCCGGCCCTATATTCACCAAGAGGCGTGCCTTCGATTTTCGCTAAAACTTTTTTAATATCAAGGCTATTTACTTCAACAGGGTGGACTAAAGTTTCTGTTGTTTCTTGAAATTGAGGAAAGGTTTGCACAACCCCTTCTGAAAAAACAAGAGAATTGGCCTCTCCGGATAAAAATTCCAATCTTTTTTTGATCTTTTCATCGTCGGCAAAATTTTTATCCTGAACAATTTTTTGAAGTTGATCGATTTCCGGTTCTAAAAAAACTAACGTTTCTAAGTACTTATCGATATAGAAATGATCGGCATCTCTAAAGTGATTTTGAATGGTTGAGTTGAGCGCTTGTTTTCTTTCTTTGATAAAGGCTTGGTGTTCGAGGAGCTCAATGTGTTCATTGAGCTCGTTGAGGTCATTTTTCTGTGAAAAAAATAAAAAAACAACAAAAACAAAAGGAAGCATTCCTAAGCATAGGATATAGAGGATTGCTCGTGAAACAGGGATGTTTTTTAACATATTCATAGGCTCGGATAGGCGGTTTTATCTTTTAAAAAAAATGATGTCTTATACTTGCCGCGGTTGGCATTCCATTTGACTTCCCCTTTGGGGTCGATCCAATCGTTTGGTGAAATTAAAGCATCATGGAATTCACGCGCCCATTTAGGGGTTGGACTGCTAAATTCTAATTCAATTTTTACTTGATATTTCTCTTGCTTTTTCCCTTGTTGCGGCCTTTTTACCATGGTGTAATTAAAATTTTCAATGACCAATTTAGATTGTTTCCCCCCCTCGTTATCAACAAAAAGGACTGCCGGATGTTGGGTAAGCCAAGCAAGGACGTCGCTCACTCTTGGCGTATTGGGTAAAAGGGGAAAAGAGTCTGGGGATGATTGAAGCTCTTTTTGTAAAAAAGCCAATCGATTTGCAAATTCATCGGTGCTCATCTGTTCAAGCTGGGGGGGCTCTTCGATGGATGAATCTTTAGAGGTTTTCGAAGAATAAGCGAGTTCTAAATCTTTATGTGTGCGTTGAATATTCGCCAAAAATTCAATGTATTTTTGTTTAGTTTCTAATGTCTGATATTTTAAATATTCGTTTCCAAAAAAATAAAAAGAAGCGGTCACTAATAATACCGATAACATATAAAGGACAAGAGGAGCTTTTAATCGATGCCATGGATTGGGATAGGAGAGCTCTTGTTGTCTGAAATCGATCGCTCTAGTCCCCTCTTCCAAAGAGCCGATAGCAAGGCCAATAGGAACAGCATATGATTGCATCTCTGCGGCGGAATAATCCGGAAAATTCGGTTTTAAAAAAGGAAGATTTAATTTGCTTGCGATCACATGTTCCAGACCTTCCCATTTTGCTGATTCGCCGGTAATGATCAACCCCTCGATGGAACCGGATTTACATTCCTTCATTAATGCAAAAACCATTTTCATCGCTTCTAATTGAAGTTTTTTTAAGGCATCTGCAAGAGGGGAATTTTTTTGGTCTTCAATGTTTTGCCATTCAATCAAATCTTGGGGAAGCCAAGAAAGACCTTCTTTTGCTTGTCCTTCAAGAAGGGTATTAAACCCAATGGGTTTTGAAAAAGAAGTCCACAATTTCCCTTCATGAATTAAGCAACACGTCATATCGTCATGCTGAAGATGCAGAATCAAAAAAGTTTTATATTCTTTGAGGTAAGTAGAACAAAAATTGCAAAGAGCAGTTTGCACGCAAGAAATTTTTTCAGGTTCAATCCCCTTCTCCTGCCAAAAAGAGATATGGGCACTCACAGCTTCTTTTCGAACCGAAAAGAGCGTTAAATCAGAATTTTCTGCAGCTTTTGAAATCACTTGATAAGAGAGCAAGGCTTGTTCTAGTGGGTAAGGTAAGAGAGGTTCAGCTTGAAAAGCGACCGCCTCGTCAATATCTTTATCTTTTGTAAGGGGGAGTTGAAGGGGGCGTATTAACAGCTCTCTTCCTGAGATCGCTGTATTAATAACGGGGTGGTTAATGTAAAGCTGCTTTACATCTCCTCTATTCTCATCCAATAATTTTAACTCAACAATTTTTGGGAGATTGCGAGATCCGGAAAGCGAGGCGCATTTAAATCCAGAGGTGGTTGCTTCTAATCCAATCGAAGGATGAGAAGTGAGACTTTTAAAAAAATCTCGAAGGTACAACTGGATGTTATCAAAAGTTTGAGGCATGAAGTGGATCTATTTTAATGCTTTTAATCATTAAGTTTAGTATTCTTTTAATATTAATTCAATTAATAGTTTGAAACTCTGATAATGTTATTTGCAATTTACATCATCCATATATTTTTTCAAGTATTTACCATCATGTTATTCGCTCGCATTCTCGCTTCGTGGGTGCCGCAGGTGAATCAATACCGAATCATGTATTTTATCGCTTTTTACACTGATCCCTACCTCAATCTCTTCCGTCGGGTGATTCCCCCTCTAGGGATGTTTGATTTAAGCCCAATCGTCGCGTTTCTTGCTTTAAGCTTTATTCAAAATATTTTAATCAAACTCCTTGTCTCCATCGCCGGGTAATATGGCTCAACTTACAGATCCAATCACATTCGGCTCATTAACCCTGCCCCATCGAATTTTTTATGCTCCCTTGGCCGGGTGTTCCGATTTTCCTTTTAGAAAAATGTCTGCAAAATATCGACCGGCTCTCATGTATTGTGAAATGGTTAAAATGGATGCTTTAATTAGGCATGACAGAGGAACTTACCATATTTTGGATTATTCCCCCGATATGCACCCCATCGGCGCCCAACTCTGTGGAAGCAAACCGCAGATTGCAGGTCAAGCTGCAAAAATCGTTGAAGATTTAGGTTTTGATGTTGTCGATTTGAATTGCGGATGTCCAGTGGATAAAGTGACTAAAGATGGCAGCGGTTCGGGCATGTTAAAAACGCCGGAATTGATTGGAGAGGTCCTTTCAAATATGGTTGCAGCGGTGAAAATTCCGGTGACTGTTAAAATACGAGCGGGGTGGGATGAGAGTCATATCAACGCAGAAGAGATTGTAAAAATTGCTGAAAAAGCCGGTGCAAAGGCCATTTGCGTTCACGGCAGGACGCGTCAGCAAGGATACAGCGGACCGGCAAATTGGGAGTATATCAAGGCGTGCAAACAAGCAGCAGACAAAATACATGTGATTGGAAATGGCGATGTGTTAGATGGGCCTTCGGCTGTGAATATTCGAGAGCAAACGGGCTGTGATGCTGTCCTTGTTGCCCGTGGAACAATGGGCCAGCCATGGATCGTTCAAGAGATTTTAAACTATTTACAAGGCGTGCCGTTGCAACCCCGTTCGCTTGAGGAATGCCGTCAAGAGCTTTACGAACATTTTATCCATATCCAATCGTATCATCATGATCACAAAGTGTGTGTCGATATGCGCCGCGTGGGTTGCTGGTATCTCAAAAAAAGCACCGGCACCAGGCAATTCAGAGAGCTTATGAGCCGAGCTCAATCCATTCAAGAAATTGAAGAATTGCTGAAATGCGCTGAAGAGGCTGACAGGAAATAGGCACAAAGTTGATTTTCGAGATGTTTTTTCGAAGATTGGCTGTTCATGCAAGTACACATACTCTTGTGAGTAGGGTACTTGCATGAACAGCTAAGATTCGGAAAAACAGCCGAAAAGCAACCTGTGCATATTTTCCTGTCAGCCTCGAATGCACCCTTGCTTAGAACAGCCGTTTTTGCTATTTCTTAATCCATGGAACATTCATCCAAAGAAACCTATGAAATGCGCGCCCTTGTGAAGGGCAATGTTCAGGGAGTCGGCTTTAGGGCGATGACGCGCTATTATGCCCAAGATTTAGGGATTACCGGCACAGTATGTAATTTACCTGATGGAAGGGTGGAAATTCACGCCCATGGCTCTAAAAAGCACTTGGAAGAACTCATGCAGAGACTGAAAGAAGACGCTTTTCCCGGTAAAATCGAAGAGGCCTCCATTCAATACCATCCCATAGAAAAACCGCATCAAGATTTTAGGATCATCCACTAACCATGCCGATAGCTAAAAAATTTATACTCGTGTGGTTGTCTCTAAAGTTATTCATCTATGCCGATGATTCAAAACAAGCGAGCGCAAATAATGAAGCGCAAGATATCTCCAAATTGACCCAAACTGTGTTGACATCGACTCCGGAAAATAGGTCGACGTATAGCCAGCCCGTCACTTTTATCGCTTATGTTGTCCCTACAAATGTTCCCGGAAAAATTGCTTCCGGAAAAGTTCAATTTCAAATCGATAAAAATGTGATGGCCATCAAACCGCTTGTCAATGGGGTGGCAAAATATACCGTTCAAACGCCCCTTCCTACCACCCTTTTGAAAGAGCATGATATTGGGGCGATATTTTTAGGGAATGAAAAATACGATGCATCAAAAGATTTTATTAAATTTGGTGTGATCCCCAGCAACACGACGACCTCTTTAAATGTTTGGCCGAACCCTTTAGAATTTGGCAAGCCTTTAAATCTCTCAATCAGTTTACAAGCCCAAGCTCCAGCAATTGCGGTGCCTGACGGCGAAGTTTTACTCTATGTAGACACAGTGAATGTCGCCACACTCCCCTTAGATAAAAGTGGAAGGGCTACCTATCGTTTAGACACTATTGAGGTAGGAAAGCATGCTATTTCTGCTATTTATCAAAGGAATCTTAATTTTACCGAATCAAAAGCTGATGCCTACATCGAGGTCGAAAAAGCTGCAAGCTCAATCGATTTAAAAAGTAATGATGAACATGCAGTCTACGGACAGGCGGTTTCTTTTGCCGTTAAAGCGTCTTCAGCTGCGGGGATTCCTTCCGGAAATGTGCAATTGCTCATCGAAGGGACGCCCGGTGCTCCTCTTGCGAATCTTGACGAGCGAGGAGAGGCGACTTTTGTCATAAAAAATTGGTCAGCAGGGCAACATCCAGTTGAAGTTGAATATTACGGCAATGGACATTTTAAAGGGTCCAATGCGACTTTGAAGCAAGACATACAACCTGCTGCGACCGAATTAGCTGTCTCCTCCACTAAAAATCCCGCCCGCTATGGCGATGCTGTTGGCATCGACGTTGGTGTCTCATCTTCGCATGTGCAGCCTGTGGGATATATTCAATTTCAAATCGATGGAAAAAATGTTGGCACACCCTTTTTACTGCCTAAAAATGGGCGGTTTACTCTTAATAATAATCAATTGAAACCGGGTGAACACGAAATCGTCGTAGAGTATCTAGGCAATGAAAATTTCTTAGCTTCAAATAAAAGGATGGTCCAAGAGGTTAATAAGGTGCGCACAGACATTTTAATGTCTTCCGAAAATCCTTTAGTTTATGGAAATCCGGTTAAATTATTAATGGCAGTAAGCGCTGAAAATCGTTTGATTCCAACCGGCATCATCCAAATAAAAATCGATGGAAAAAACGTTGGTGAACCGCAAGACATCTCTTTAAGTGGGCAATCAATTCTCACTCTCCCTTCCTTAAATGTAGGGACCTACAAAATCGAAGCGGAGTATTTTGGCAACGAAAATTTTAGTTCTTCAACTGCAAGTTTTTCCCAAGTCGTCACTAAAGCACCCGCTGAAACAACCTTATTTGCAAAAAATAAAATTGAATACCAAGACCCTTTGAAATTGGATGTGATTGTTAAGGGAAAAAGCAGGATTCCCGAAGGGGACGTGCAATTTTTTGTGAATGGCGAACCTTATTCTGAGCCGCTTCATCTTTTAAAGGGGCAGACATCCCTGCAAATTCCTCATTTAAATAGCGGGGAATACCACATTAAAGCCGTTTACCAAGGCGATAATAATTTTAATTCTTCCGATGCAAATCAAGATGTTCGCGTCAATAAAGCAGAGATAAAGGTCTTTCTTGAAACATCTTCAAGGTTTACATTGATTGGAGATCCCATTACCTTTACTGCAAAAGTCATTGGAAAAGGGGTGATTGAAGGGTCGATTCAATTGACAATGGATGATGAACCACTTGCCAAATCTTTAACATTAGATGAAGAAGGCGGTGCAACAATGACTCTTCCAAAGGGAATTGCAGCTGAAGGAACACACCAAATTAAAGCGATTTATTCAGGTGACAACAACCATCAGGCAAATAGTTCTTGGCCTTTGGTGGTCTCTGTCAACAAAAAACCGCAATAGCACACCTTTACGCACTAAGTGCGCAAGGTATGTTATCTATGCTTTTCCTTCAAAAAAAAGAGCAAATCTTAATCTTGATCTTCATTTTTTTCCCTCACACATTTTTCTCCAAATAGGCGCTTATCAATCCTCTCAAGATCGAAACAATCTGGTACAATTGATCCTGGGTCTCGAACCCTGAGAATTTGAAGAAAAGCAAGATTAAGATTAAGTCCTAACTCCGTCGATTGTTACGTAATATTTCAGAGGTTATAAGTGCTAAAAACCGATAAAAGCAGAATCTTACTTCACAGCAAGATCAACGATGGAACGATATAATGATATAATGATAAGATTTTAGACCCTTCCTGATTTGAGC
>JANWJE010000130.1 GCA_025451995.1 Parachlamydiaceae bacterium
AGCTCCCGCGGTTGAGAGATCGCAAGAGGCATAGTATTAAACCAATACAATGCCTCTTGCGATCTCTCAACCCCGGGGCTTTGAAGCAGCCCAAAAGTCCAAGATTCAGCTGGAAGCAGTATATACTGCTTCCAGTTGAATATACAATGATTAATTTAATTTTCCAATCATAAATCAAGTTGATCTTTAATTGTTTGCAATTTAAGCAAGACCTCTTGCCATTCTTGCTCAAAATTGCTTTGTGCAACGATACCGCATCCTGCACCTAGGCGCATACTTGTTGCGTCCCATTGTACATTTCGTATAGCCACATAGCATTGCGCTCTTTCGGATTGGTGATCATAAAATCCTACGGGAGCACCAAAATAATCCCTTCGGGTGTGCTTGTCAAAATCAATAAGCCATTCCCTTCCGGCATCAATTGGATAAGTGCCTAAAGCCGGTGTTGGATGCAAAGATTGAACAATTGCTTCATAACTAAATATTTCTTTCAGTGTAACTTCAATAGGTGTCATTAAATGATAAAGTTTTGGAAATTCAATGAGTGCTCTTTCTCCTACTTTTACTTCACCAAAAGAATCTAATGCTTGAGTGATTCCTTCGACAACACAATAGTGCTCCTCATCTTCTTTCTTGCTAATGAAAGGGGGTGAATTTCCAATTGGAAAGGTTCCGGCAAGAGCCATCGAGAGCACTTTATTTTTTGAAGAATCATAAGAGAATAAAGTTTCGGGTGTGATCCCCAATAAACCACTTGACTCATTCCACATTCCATAGAGAAATCGTTTGTTTATTTTTAAAGATAATAGAGCATGTTGAAGAGAATTGTGCAGTCGGTCTTCATCCATTAAAGAGAGGCTGGTTGAAAAAATATATGGGACGGCTTTTTTTAATTTTCCATTCTGAATTGTTCGCTGCAATTCGATGAACGCGTATTCGAATGCTTTTTGATCGATTCTCCATTGACATTTTTTTAATTGAATAGTTCCTTTTAAAAAATTCTGCAACTGATCGAGTGTGAGTTCTGTCATCTGCTGATATTGAATCCAGGGACGAGATTTCCTGAAAAAGAAATCCGAAAAATAAAAGGCCGGCTTGGTAAGATCGAGTTCATCAAAGCAATGTTCTTTTCGTTCGCCATAACCCACAAGAAATTTATTTTCAGATAGATTCAAGATGGCTCCGGATTTAAGGAATTGATTACAATCCATTCCCATCTTCTGGTTTTGGTTTTTCCAAGAATTTTTCAATCTTTTTATTCAGTTGCTTGATATTTGATCTAGAACCATACAATGTGGCATACATTCTAAAACTGACTAAACCTTGTAAATCTTCTTTAAAAACTGAATTGTAATTAATACCATCTATTTCAAGATTTTCTAAGCGCGGTAAATGAATCTGTTCCACCAATTCAATTAAAATTTCCGGATAAGAAAAATAAGAGAGAAGATTTCCTTCGAAACGCCAAATGACAGCAGAAAGAATAGACGCCTCCTGACTAGGAATAACGGATTTGCTCTCATAGATCAAGCGATCTTTTATATGGGCTAAGTGAGGGATAAAAATAGAGGGGGGATGTTCAACTTTATTTTTGGATTGCTTCTCTATTTTCTCAACTTGTTGTTTAATGGATGAGAGAGTGGAAAAGTTAGTGAGTACATTTAATAGAAAAATATCAATATTAATATCGGAAAAGACAAGTTCAGGCAATAGATCTAAATAATGATTTAAAAATAAATGCATTCTATTTTGCCGCTCAAATTTTTGTTCTTTACTTGCGAATTTTGATGGAAGAGAGTCATACAAATAATTAGCAGTGATGAGAGCGTGTAGGTTTTGAAGTTTCATCTCTAATGAAGATCCCATCCATCTATCATTTTCAAGAAAAAGACATATAGAACTTAGAGGAGTTTCATTTAAGGAGGAAATTTTAAAATTTATGAGTTTATCAATGTCTAATTTTAAAGAATCAAGGAGGCATTCCTCAAGGTCCGGACAGTGATTGATGATGTCAAATTTGAATGAGATTAAAGAAATGAGATCGGTTTCACCTCCATTTTTCACCGATATTTTTTTCTGTAATAAGGGCTCAATCGTATTTCGATTGATATAAGGGATAAATTGATGTAAAAATGAGGGAGAAAAACAGTTCATTTTTTCTAAAATCCAACACACTAAATCATCAGGTACTCCTTCAGGATAGACTTTTTTTGCAACCTCAAAAAAATGTTGTAAATCAAAAAATGTGGGCGAAAAATCGGAAAGAATTTCATTTGAAAGAAATCTTTGATCGATGAGATTTTCATCAAAAAAATTGTAGTGAGAAATGTAAAAACTAAGAAAATCTTTTTTTTCTTTTGGAGTAGAAACTTTATTCACAAAGAGGCGAAAAAAAGGGATATTTTGTTGAATGTGATTTTTTTTTATAAAAAAGTTGAAACACTCATTTAAAAAAGGATCATATTCATTTTTGGAAAATAGAAATGACAAAATCGGTTCTTGTATTCGAAGATTGGCATTTGGAGAATTTTTTCCGCTAATTATTTCCCTAAAAATTTTAATAAAATGACTGATGTAAACTTCTTTTTTTTCCTTTGACAAATACGGAAACAACATTTGATGAAGCGAAGAATTGACTTCTACTGATTTTTTTTCTATAGCCGTATTTGCTAAAACATCTGCTTCTTCTGATGTCAAAGGTCTAATTGAACAGATCAAATCGATCCACCTATCTACTATTAGGATATTAGAATTCTTTCGGAGATTCTCTGAGAGATTCTGAATCTTAGATAGACAGCATATGAATATTTTTCTGTTATTATCCTCAACAGACCGGATCATCAATTTAAAGGCATCTTCTTCAGAAATATTGGACATGCAGATCTCAATGAGATCCTCCACTTCAGGTAGCTTTTTTGGAGAATAAGAAAAAAGATGGAGATAAATTTGAGGATGAAGATCAGGGCGAGCAAATGTGAGTACTCTTAATAATGAGAATGGAAGAGGAGATGCTATTTCCAATATCTTTAAATGAATAAATTGAAGATTGTCTCTAATCTGAAATGCAAATTCTTCTTTTTCAGGAAAATGTTTATAAAGCGATTGAATGATCTCTAAGATTAATGGATGATCGTCAATAAACTTAAGATTTTTTACAATGAAAGGAATGACTGAAAGAGGATTCTTTTTGACGTTTTTATTGATGGCTGCTTTAATGGCTTCTCTGTAACGGCACTCCAGCTGCTTTTCAGCTATAATTTTTTCGATTAAAGGATGATTTGCGTCGAGGCAGTCTTTATATAGCATCTCCCCTTCATCTCGATATGAAAAATCTAAATATCCGTTTAATGCAATTTCAATATTGCAAGAAGATCGTTCAAGTTTACTTTTTAAAAAAGAGAGGTAATCTATCATTAAAAGAGAGGCATTTTCCAATAAAACTTTTTGAATATAAGATTGTGATTCCTTCCATTTTTCAAGTTTATCCAACAGCACTTGAAGATTAAAAAAAACTTGCTTATTGCCTGTTTTAACACAGTGAGAAATCGTTTCTTCGAAAGATATGGGCATAGCTATCTCATTTCGTATACGATCAGAAATGCCGTTTAATTCTTCAAATATATTTTCTTCTTTCAAAAGAGAAACAATTGTTTTTCGAGGTTCTTGTTTTAATAAAATTTGAATGTGTAAACAAATGAGATACCAATCTATTTTCTTCTGAGCACTTAATAACGAAAAACTATTTTGCATTCTTTCAAAGCAGTTTTTCAGAAGATGATTATATTCTGGCGATTGATGTTTTGAACCAAACGAATTGATTTTTTTTACAACATGGCAAAAAGAATCATAGGCTTCTATCTCGACCTCTTCAGGTAATGAGGAATTTAAATGAATGCATATTGATGAATTAATTTCTCCTCTTTGAGAAAGAAGCTGGTGAGCCAGCTTAAAAAAAGGTTGTTGTTTGGGCACATGCAAGAAAATTCTTGAGAGAATTTCAAAAACAATATCGATTTCTATAATTGAAAGGTTTTTTTCAAAAAGAAATGCAAAATCTTTAAATTTGGACTGCATTTCTAGTTTCGATGAAAGAGAGAAAGATATTCCTTCCTCTAAAAAACCTTCAACTTTTCCTGGGGATCTCCAAATAGCATTCGCAGCAAATAGCGGTACGATTTTTCTGAGAATTTCCGGAATCATTTTTTCATTTTCTAGGCTCACAATACAATATTTTAAATAAACAACCCAATTCGGTTCAGTGGAAAGATCTATTTCTGAACAATGCCAGATAAGGTCATCTGCTTTCTTTTCATCAAAAGGAAAATTTAAAAGCTCATCGCAAAGAATAAGAAGTGCTTTTGTGTTTTCTGGGACTGTTTCTGCTTTCCATTGAAAACGTGTAGCATTGAAAAGAGCAAGAAGCACTTTATCAGCCCCTGATGCATTTGAAAGATGTGATTTAATTGGTATTGACGTAAATACTAATGTATTAAAGTTTTCAAATTGATTTGCAAACACATTAGATACTGTATTTGTTATATTTATATTTGTTTGATTAATTTCCGTTTCTAATTTTTCTATATCTTGAGGCAAAAAAGGAATATCATTCAAATAATTTAACAAGTTTAAAATGAAATTATTCGTAGAATTGACTGACATAAAAATACTCAAATATTATTTATAATTAATAATAGATAATATAATTGATTGATTTTATATTTTTTGTCAAACAACAAAGAGTTTATCCAATTCTATCCAATGTGAGAAATAAATTCTCTAATACTAAAGGAAGTGAAGTGGAGCGCTGCAAAGACAGGTAGGCGTTTTCGATCGCTTGATAGACTTGATCTAAAGGTTTAACTTCTCCCCTTTGCACTGCTTGGACTAATTCTGTTTCGAATTCAGGATGTGTTAATCGATCCGGTGATCCCCCCAATAGAAGAAATTGGAGATCGCGATACCAATCGGCAATCGTTTCAAAAAGAGAGCGCGCTTCTTGGACAAAGGCAAGAGCTGTCAGCCCTTCAATTTCTTTTTCAAAGGCGTGTTGCTGAACAGCCGATAGGGAGTCCTGGGTCATCTTTTTCAATTCGTCCCTAGAAGCTTCTTCTGCCTGCTTTTTTGTGCTTTCTATCTTTTCAGTCAGACTTTGTATTCCCTTTTGAAGAGCGCGGAAGTCATAAAATTTTCCTTTTGCAAATAGATCGAGCAAGGCAATCCTTAAATCATCTCCTTGAGTGGCGAGGCGAATGGCATGATTGATCGAACCTTTGGCATGCGACGCGATTTTCTTAGTTTTTTCAAAGTCTAAATTGAGATTTGTAGAGAGGTAATCGACGATTTCTTGTTCTTTCAAAGCTTTAAAGTGAAAAGCAGAACAGCGCGAAAGCAGAGTGGGCAGCAAAAGACCGGCTGAATGGCTAAGCAATATAATGAGAGTGCCTGGAGGAGGTTCCTCAAATGTTTTTAATAGAGCATTTGCGCTAGTGCTGAGCATCCGATCTGCGTCATGAACAATAAATACCTTCCAGCTCGCTTCATATGGTGGAAGGTGCACTTCTTCACTGAGCTGCCGCAAGGATTGAATGCTATGCAAGCCCAGCTTTCCCTCGGGGCGATAGACATGAATATCGGGGTGTTGACTTTTGCTAATTTTTTCTAAGTGCGGCTTGCCCGGTTCATATGCGTGCATCATTTGCGCTGCAAAAGCAGTTGCAAATAAACTTTTTCCAATCCCCTCGGGACCGCTAAATAAAAAAGCATGTCCGATAGCTCTTCTTTCGATGATCCGCGTCAACTGAATTTTGATTTCTTCATTCCCAATAATTTGTGAAAATTGAGTTGCGCTCATATAAGAATGAGTTTTTTTAAAGCTTGTACGGCTTCTTGCTGCACCTCTTCAAGGCTTTGATTTGCATCAATTGTACACAAACGATGGGGTTCTTTTTTGGCCAAAGAAAGAAATACTTTTCGAATATTTTGATGAAAACTTAAAGTTTCTGACTCTATGCGATCGAGAGCCCCACTTCCTGCCTCTTCTTTTTCTAATTGGCGGGTTCGGGCTAGGCCGAGTTCCGGAGAAACATCCAAATAGAGCGTCAATTGAGGAACTACAGGTCCGCAAATGAGATGGCAAAGCCGCCTGACATGTTGGATGCCCAAGCCTCTCGCTCCCCCCTGATAAGCAATTGTCGAGTCGTTAAAGCGATCGCATAATACAATTTTTCCCGCTTGAAGCGCCGGAAGAATTTTCTCTTGAATGTGTTCTGCTCTTGCAGCTAAGAAAAGAAGGAGTTCGGCTTCATTGCCAATGGACATGACGTGTTTGTGCTGGAGAACGAGATCTCTTATCGCCTCCCCTAACCGAGTTCCTCCCGGCTCTCTTGTGGCGATCACATGAAGCCCTTGCTGAACTAAATAGGTTTCAAGGTAGGTGAGGAGCGTGCTCTTTCCGGCCCCTTCCCCCCCTTCCAAAGTAATAAAATGACCAAGTATTTCTTTATTGTTCATAAGAAAAATTTAAGTTTCTGGGTTGTCGGATTGTTCCGGTTGTGGGCCCGCTTCTTCAATCGCACCTTCGATCGCGCCTTCGATCACTTCTTCGCCTTCGACCTCTTCAGCCCCTTCCACTTTTTGGAGGACGACAAGATAATCTGAGTCTTTTAGATTGACAAGCTTTACCCCTTGGGTATTTCTGCCAAGAACCCTTAGGTCCTTCGTGCTGATTCGCACTGTTTGTCCGGTTGCTGACATCATGACGATACCATCTTGATCAGTGACGCAGAGGGCTCCAATCACATTTCCGTTTCGATCGCTCGTAATAATTGATCTCACACCTACGCCTCCGCGATTTGTCTGGCGGAAGTCTTGGACTGAAGATCGCTTACCAAAACCATTTTCACAAACGATCAGAACCGACTCATCGCCATTCACAACTTCGCACCCGACAATGTAATCCTTTTCTTCTCGAAGGGTTGCCCCTTTCACTCCCCTTGCAGCCCGGCCCATCGCACGCACTTTACTTTCATCAAATCGAACTGCCATCCCTTGATAAGTAAATAACATCACCTGCTGTCCGGCATTCACTAAGCGCGCTGCCACCAATTCATCTCCTTCATCAATCCCAAGGGCCAAGATTCCTTTTCGGCGTGGGTTGCTGAACTCTTCTAATGCAGTTTTTTTAACCACAGCCATCTTTGTTGCCATCAGGATATACCCTTCCCCTTCAAAAGAGGGAACTCGAAGGATGGTTGCTATTTTCTCCTCTGCTCTCAGATCTTCAAGGAGGTTGATGAGCGGCTTTCCTTTTGATTTTCGACCTGTTTCTGGAATTTGCCACACTTTTAACCAGTAACATCTTCCGAGATTTGTGAAAATGAGGAGATAATCGTGCATAGAGGCCACGTAGAGGCCTTTAATAATGTCTTCTTCTTTCTTTAATTGCATTCCGGTAACCCCATGACCTCCCCGCCTTTGCTCTCTAAAGGTGCCAACAGGCATGCGCTTAATATAGTCATCTTGGGAAAGTGTAATGATCACTTGTTCGTTTGCAATAAGATCTTCCATCTGCATTTCCGATTCAGCGGCAATAATTTTAGTTTGTCGTTCAGATTTGTGATGTTTTTGAATATCTTGAAGTTCATCTCTGATGATATTTTTAACCATTTCTTCATTGCTCAAGACTGCGCGATAATAATCAATTTTTTGAAGTAAGTCGCGATATTCGTCATTAAGCTTGTCCCTTTCCAAGCCTGTGAGTTGATAGAGGCGCAAGTCCAAAATGGCATTGGCTTGTCTTTCAGTAAAGTGAAAGCGTTCCATCAATTGAGCTCTCGCTTCATCTCTATTTTGGCTGGCCCGAATCAATCGTACAACCTCGTCTAGATGGTCGATAGCTTTAAGATACCCTTCGAGAATATGCGCTCTTGCCTCGGCTTTATTTAATTCAAAGCGGGTTCTTCTTCGAACAACATCAATCCGATGCTCAATCCAAGCGATGATCATCTGTTTAATATTCATCGTTCTGGGAAGCCCTTTATCAAGTGCTAACATATTGCAGCCAAATGTCACTTGAAGGTCACTAAATTTGAAAAGCTGATTGATCACGACTTCAGAAATTTCACCTCGTTTAAGCTCGAGGACAACTCTCATCCCATCTTTGTCCGATTCATCTCTAAGGTCGGAGATTCCTGTGATTGATTTATTGTTGATCAGCTCTGCGATCTGTTCAATTAATCTCGATTTATTGACATTGTAAGGGATTTCATCAATTACAAGACGCATGCGATCTTGATGATCATCCATTTCTTCTTCGCGCAAGACTCCCCTTAGAATCACTTTGCCGCGACCGGTATGATAGGCTTCTCGGATACCCCGATACCCGCAAATAACCCCACCCGTGGGAAAATCCGGACCGGGGATGACTTTCATTAAATCATCAACCGTTGTCAGTGGATTTTCTAATAATAAAAGAGTTGCTTTGATGAGTTCATTTAAATTATGGGGTGGAATATTTGTGGCCATTCCAACCGCGATTCCAGAAGATCCGTTACATAATAAATTGGGAAATTTCGAGGGGAAAACGGTAGGTTCTTTTTTGGTTTCGTCATAGTTTGGCACCATTTCGACAGTGTCTTTATCTAGATCATCCATCAGCTGAATGGCAGCAGTTGTCAAGCGAGCTTCCGTATAACGCATTGCAGCCGGAGGATCGCCGTCTACCGATCCAAAGTTTCCTTGTCCGTCAACAAGGTTGTAACGCATCATCCATTTTTGAGCCATGCGAACGAGCGTAGGATAAATGACCGCTTCACCGTGAGGATGGTAATCACCTGAAGTATCGCCTGAAATTTTGGCACATTTACGATGCTTGCCATTAGGGCTTAAATTTAACTGCTTCATCGCAAATAAGATTCTGCGCTGAGAGGGTTTTAAGCCATCGCGAACATCAGGAAGAGCTCGAGAGATAATGACAGACATGGAATAGCGCAAGTAGCTATCCTTCATTTCATCTTCTACATTTCTAGGAAGGACAATTTCATCTTTCGTGTATGACATAATTTTTACCTATCATATATCCAAATTTTTAACTGACAATGCATGTTGTTCGATGAATGCCCGTCTTGGAGGTACATCTTCTCCCATGAGCATTGTAAACATATGATCTGCGGCGATCATATCCGGTAAGGTAACTTTAATTAATGTCCTTTTGGTCGGATCCATTGTCGTTTCCCAAAGTTGGTCGGCATTCATTTCACCGAGACCTTTATACCGTTGAATTTCGATTCCCTTTCTTCCATTTTCTCTTAAAAAGTCGATAAGATCTCTTAATGTATGATACGGGAATGATTTTTCATCTTCAATCACTTCAACAACAGCTCCATCAGGTGTTAAATAGTGGTTAAGGTTTAAACCGAACTGCTCTAATCTTTTCTCAATTGCAGCTAAGACATCTTCTTCAAAAAGTTCAATAAAATGAAGCCTACTCGCTTTGAATATGCGCATCTCTTCGGTAATTTCAGCTTCCGGGATAGATGCCAATGTTTGTTCATGTCTCAAGCGCTGTGCTTCTTCCTCTGCAATTCTTAGCGAAATGAATTCATCCTCTGAATATGCAAATGTGTGCCCATCGGTTAAATTGACTTGAAAACGCGGCAGTTTGCCCTGAAGGTTCTTTAAAGCTAAAAATTCTTTAAAAGGAATTCCTTTTCTTTCAATTCTTAAAATGAAATTTTCAACCTCTAAAATGGCTCTCGTTAATTCCTTCATTTCCCCTAAATTTAACATTCGGTCTTGATTGACCATCCTAATTTGTAAATCTGTCAAACCAAGCTCTAAAAGATAGTCATCCATTTCTCTCTCAGAGTGAATATAACGGCTCACCTTCTTTCTAGACACTCGATAGAGAGGAGGTTGAGCGATATAGATAAAATTATTCTCAACAAGGGCCGGCATATGCCGATAAAAAAATGTGAGTAAGAGCGTTCGGATGTGTGAACCATCAACATCCGCGTCAGTCATGATGATAATTTTATGATAACGCAATTTATCGATGTTAAAGCTATCCCTTCCGATACCACAGCCGAGTGCAGCCACCATGGTGCCCACTTCCGTGTTCTGTAAAACTTTCTCCAATCTTGCCTTTTCAACGTTGAGGATTTTACCTCTAATTGGCAGAATTGCCTGAAATCTTCGGTCGCGTCCGGATTTAGCTGAACCGCCCGCAGAGTCTCCTTCCACGATATAAATTTCACAAAAGGCTGGATTTTTTTCTTGGCAGTCTGTCAATTTCCCCGGTAAACGAGCACTGTCTAATGCAGATTTTCGCAAAGTCAATTCACGCGCTTTTCGCGCAGCTTCTCTTGCCTGTGCTGCAATGATTGCCTTATCAGCGATCATCTTTGCAATCGCGGGATTTTCGTCTAGAAAAGTGGAAAGTTCCTCTCCAACAATTTGTTGAACAACAGAGCCGACATCACTATTTCCTAGCCGTTGTTTCGTTTGACCCTCAAATTGGGGGTTTGCCACTTTAACAGAGATAACAGCTGTGAGACCTTCTCTCATATCCTCGCCGGTGATGGCTATTTTATCGCTTTTTAGAAGGTTGTGATTTTTAATGTAACTATTTAAAACTCGGGTTAATGCGGTCGAATATCCTGTTAAATGAGTCCCACCCTGCCGTGTGGGGATATTGTTGACATAAGAATAAATAGTTTCGTTGTAACCATCATTCCACTGCATGGCTCCTTCAAATTCAATAGGAGCGTCGGTTCCTTGCTTTGTGCCATGAAAATAAATTGGGGCAGGAAAAAGGGGTTCTTTATTTTCGTTGAGATATTCTACAAAAGAGCGAAGTCCGCCTTCATAACAAAAATTGACCTCTTCTTTTTCCAAATGCTTTTCATCTTTAAAGAGAATATTGATCCCGCGGTTCAAAAAAGCGAGTTCGCGAAAGCGCTTGGCCAAGAGGTCATAATCAAATTCAGTGACTGTCATGATCGTGTCGTCGGGCCAAAAAGAAACTTTAGTGCCTCGTTTTGTCGTTTCCCCGATCAGCGTCACGGGCCTTAAGACTTTTCCTTGTTTGAATTCGCTTTCATAGATCTTTCCATTTTTATAGACTTGAACAATCATTTTTTTGGAAAGAGCATTGACACAAGAAACCCCGACGCCATGGAGCCCTCCGGATACTTTATAAGTATCTTTGTCAAATTTTCCACCGGCATGTAAAATGGTCATCACGACTTCCAGGGCAGTCACTTCACGCCCTTGCTTCATCGACTCTTTTTCGTGCTTTTCGACCGGGATCCCACGACCATTATCTTCAACGCTAATGGAGTTATCTTTGTGCATAACGACAGTAATCATGTTGCAAAAGCCGGCCATCGCCTCATCGATACAATTGTCGACAACTTCATAGACTAAATGATGTAACCCATTCACCCCAGTATCGCCGATATACATCCCAGGTCTTTCTCTGACTGCTTGCAACCCCTCTAAAACGGTGATGGAGCTTGCATTATATTCTTTAGTCTCTTGTAAAAGATTTTCTACAATTTCTGAATCGAGTGTCATGGATCACCTTAATAATTTACTTTACGCTTCTTTATCCAATACGAAATACAATATTTTTTATATCTGCACGGGGAAATTTATTTCTTAACAACTGAAGAAGACGAAATTTCTCATGTTGGCTTAGAAGACTGTGTAAAGTTGAATTCTTCACTTTTACTAACAGAACCCCTTCACTAAAAGAAACAGCTTCAGTCATTTTTGCTACATTTGATCCGATGATCTCAGACCAAGAAGCCATAATAAGATCCCCCTGCTGTCTTGAAATACCTCCAATTTTATCTAGAACGGAAGGCAATAAATCAGATAACTTTCTTGAAGTTGCCTCTGTTCCATCATACCGTCTTGGAATTCGAGAATAGCTTTTACTCACGCCGTTAATCAGTCTTAGTTTGAAAGTGTTTAGGAGAAAAAATTTTCACTTAAATATAGCACGGAAATCGCTAAAAAACAATCTTATTTTTTACGAAA
Source organism: Parachlamydiaceae bacterium (assembly GCA_025451995.1). Lineage (GTDB taxonomy): Bacteria > Chlamydiota > Chlamydiia > Chlamydiales > Parachlamydiaceae > JANWJE01. The sequence goes on from JANWJE010000130.1 coordinate 12,043, forward strand.
TATAGAAGACAAAAAAAAACATGGCTAGAAAACTCTAGCCATGCTGAAACATAAGACAGTCTAAATTCTTAGAATACCATTCCAAGATCTAGAGCTACACCGGCAGATTGCCATTGAATATCGCGCAATGGGATAGTGAGGAAGCAGTCAGTATGTACATTTCCGCGTTCCTTGTTACCGATTTTTGCACGGTCGCGGCCATGATCTGCCCACCACCATTGGAATTCACCCTTAAGGGCCAATGTCCAGCATTCACAAAAATCCCATTTAACACCGATATCGAAGTAGTTACCATATGCATTTTTTGCATGATGATGGAATCCATCGAGTAAATCTTCGCGTAAGTGCCATTTGCCTGTAGCATGGTATTCTGCCCAATGGAATTCATATGTACCAAATAATTCCCAATCAGCTTCACAGCCACATCCGAATCGATAATCGTAATCGAATCCTAAGAAGAACCCATTCCATCTATTGTGGTAATGGCTATTATCTCCACCGGAGCTTGAACCAGAACCATAGCCACTGCCATATTCGCTAAAGGAAGGATAGTAGCCGCTTGATTTTGCACGAATAACATCTGCATCAGGTAAATGTGCAAAACGGTTTTCTTTTAAATGGTTGTCATTAATATGTTGACCATGCCAAGAATAACCGATTAATGGTGTGATTCCAAAGCTATCATCACATAATTTAAATTGATAACCGACAGCAATTTTTGCATCATAAACATGCCCATGGGCATTAGATTTTGATTTAGCTATCTCAAAACTACCGCTATTACCATATCCATTATACCCATAAGAACCGCTGCCTTGTCCGCTGCGCTCTATATAGTCTGAATCTTTATTTTTTCCGGAAGTAATCCAACCGTAATCACCGCTGGCGCGTAAGTAAATATTGTCACAGGTGACGTATTTACCTTTACCTTCAATTTGCCAAATTTGCAAATCGTGCCATTTTAATTTAGATTCTAATCTAGCCGGATTATTATTATTATAATAACCGCCATAACTAGAACCAAATTCTGAATCTGTTTTCCATTCTAGTCTATCTTGACGATAACCAACGCCTATTTCAAGTGATGAATCTGTTGCTTCAGGCCAAAAAGCAAAAGCAGCAGAACAACTTAAAAGAGACGCCATAAGTGTCACAACAAATTTGCGCATATATGTCCTCTCTATATTGATTTATAATGGTTCAGGGATCTAAAAATATAATCTAACAATAAACTGGAGAATTACGCAACATTAAATCGCGCATTCACAATTGGTTTTGGTAATTGAAAGACAATATCTTCCTTTGTATAGACAATATCTTCCACTTCATTCACTCCTAATTCTTTCAGTCGATCAATGCATTTTTGCACGACTTCCTCGGGCGTGGACGCCCCCGCTGTTAGTCCAATGGTTTGCTTTCCAACTAACCAATCGGCCAGTATTTCGTTCTCATCATTAACTAGATAGGATTCAATTCCACGGTTTGAGGCAACTTCCTTTAAACGATTCGAATTAGAACTTTGTGGATCACCAACTACCAATACTAAATCAGTTAAATCTGTAATCTCTCTTAATGCTAATTGTCTATTTGTTGTTGCATAACAAATCGACGAGCTAGGCAATGTTTCTATATTTGGATATTTAGCAATTAATGCTTCTATAATTTCCTTGACATCATCAAGACTGAGCGTTGTCTGTGTGATGTAAAATAATTTTTCATCTTGAGAAAATCTCAATTGTCCGACATCTTCAATCGATTCAACAATTATTGTCACATCCGGAGCTTCCCCTGCCGTTCCAATAACTTCAACATGATTGCGATGACCGATGAGGATAATCTGATAGCCATGAGCTGCAAATCGTTTGACAGCTGAATGAACTCTTGTCACCAACCCACAGGTTGCATCAATTTCAAATAGCCCTCTTGCGCGCGCTTGTTCACGCACTGCTGGAGAGACACCATGGGCTGAATAAATCAGTTTAGCGCCTTCGGGCACATCATTTACATCTTCAATAAAAATTGCACCTTTAGCTTTTAAATCTTGGACAACATGACGATTATGAACAATTTCATGTTTGACATAGATGGGCGCTCCCCAAAGCGCTAGTGCCTTTTCGACTGTTTCTATCGCACGTTCTACACCAGCGCAAAAACCACGGGGTTTTGATAAAATAAGCTTCATTTTCATTAAAAATATTTCAACAACTACTTTAGAATGAAAAATCATATATAAAAAAAGAGTATTTGGCAATAGAGACTCTCGAACACCTCACAAAGCATTCGCATTAAGAGACTTCTCTCACATGCTGAAGGATTCCTTTGCAACTATCCTCTAACATATCGAGAACAATTTCAAAAGCCCCTTTTGGATCATAGTAAGGATCGGGCACTTCTTTGTCCTTATGTAAAATGCTATAAGCGGTGATTAATGAGATTTTGGCTTTTTGCTGTGGTGTTCCAGCATAATGATACAGATCCTTTAAAATTTCATGATCAGCTGCTAAAATGTAATCAAAGTCATCCAAAAAAACTTCTTTAAATTGCTGAGCTCGGCTTGACAATATCACCCCTCTTTCTTTTGCCGCCTCCTGCATTCTTTTATCCGGAAGCTGCCCCACATGCCAGTCACCAATGCCACAACTTTCAACATGAACATTCATTGATGGTTCTTTTTTTACCATCTCTCTTAATATTGCCTCTGCCGCCGGTGACCTGCAGATATTCCCCATGCAAACAAATAATACTTTGGTCGGATTCATATTACTGATTTTGCACTCCAGAAGCACATCTAAATCCATATGTTCCATTCACTGTCCCTGGATTATTTCGATGTCTGCGGGAACATCTGAGATCTTCTTTTAAGCTTTTCCAACAGCCGCCTCGCAAAACCCTATAAACACCTTGTAAAGGGCCTTGTGGATTTTCAGGTTCTTGCAAAGAGATTTCATAATAATTATACCCATACCAATCATGGCACCATTCATAGACATTTCCTGCCATATCATAAAGTCCATACCCATTGGGTGCGTAACTCATCACTGCAGTTGTGTCGGAACTAAAAAAATTGGCTTGCGATTTCTCTATGTCTTCGCCTGTAGGGTAAAGGACATTCTCATTTTTGCCTCTTGAAGCTATTTCCCATTCTCCTTCTGTTGGAAGCCGCTTGCCAATCCATTTTGCATAAGCTACAGCTCCATACCATGTGACTCCAACAACCGGATGTTTGGCATAACCCGACTCAATGCTAAGTTTCCCCCCGCTTCTTTTTATTCTCGAATCTCTTAATCGAATAATATCATTATGATGGCTATCTTTCTCTCCACCCATCACTTCTAAAAAGCGAACAAATTGCTCATTTGTGACCGGATGAATATCAATTGCAAAACTAAAGAGTGAAATTTGATGTCTTGGAGTTTCATCTCTGTTTCCATCTTGGCTACCCCTATAAAAAGAGCCGCCTTGGATGACAACCATTTCCGTTAATAAGGGTTTGATATCTTTGACATCTCTCGGCTCTGGATTGTAGGTCTTTACAGTGGAGCTAACTTGGAAAGCAGAAGCTGGATCAAGATCGGTTTGCGGCCTTTCTAACTGAGACGCTTGCAAATTAGGTCTCAAATAAACGGAATCATTTGAAATGTCGTTTTCAGCCTGCATAGGTTCTTGTTTAATGGCTGATAAAGCATATTCCTCAATATTCACTGAATACTTTAAAGCAATCTCTTCTAGACTCTCTTCTTTTACATCTTTCTTTTCATTTGTAGATTCAACTTTAGGCACTAACATCGCCGCTTTTTTCTCTTGTTTAATCGCTTCTAGAAGTGATTTCAAAAGCTCAGGACGTTTTTGTGGATGCATTTGTAAACAATTTTTGATGATACTATCCCAATCGTATCGATAGGACGCCCGATCGGATGGAAGATCAAAAACACCCTCAGGCAATTGGTTCATTAAAAGGAAATAGATCAATACGCCAAATGCATAAACATCTGTTTTGATATCGATAGGAAAAGGCGAGTCTAATCTTTTTTGTTCAGGGGATAAAAAAGCGTAATTTTGCAAAAAAGAAGCATGGAGCGGTATCAATTTTTGTTGATCGAATTGTGGATTAATATATTTATCTAAACCCGCTTTTTGCATCAATTGTTGAGCGATTCCTATTGCTTCTGCAACATTTTTGTATGTTCTTGTTAAAACGCCGGCCGGTCCAATAATGCGCGTAAGGCCAAAATCGGAAAGAAAAACTTCAATTTTTTCACCCTTCTTCTTTCCAATTAAAATATTGTTTGGTTTGATTCCTCGATGGACGAACCCTTTCGCATTGCCGGTTTTAGCATGTGCGTAATCTAAAGCATCGGCAATTTGTTCTAAAATATCAAAAAGCTCATCTTCTTCTAAAGGTCTTCTCAAACCCATAATATATTTAGCTAAATTGGTTGTTTCCCCTATATGATCAACAATGCAATCCATGACAATAAAATAAACACCTTGAGTGAATGAGATATTATAAATCTTGACAATACTGGGATGTTCTAAAGAAGCTAAATGGCTTACCTCTTCTTCAAATCTTTGGATAAATGCCCGATCTGATGCAAGCTCCTCCGGTAAAATTTTAATGGCATACTGACGCTTCATAAATCGATGCTCTGCTAGATAGACATTGCCTAGTGTTCCTTGGCCAATCGGTTTAATAATGCGATAATCTCCTAAAGTGCGCTGCTCCATGCCTCTCCTATGCCTATATATTGTATATACTGCTTCCAGCTGAAACTTGGACTTTTGGGCTGCTTCAAAGCCCCGGGGTTGAGAGATCGCAAGAGGCATTGTATTGGTTTAATACTATGCCTCTTGCGATCTCTCAACCGCGGGAGCTTTCAA
>JANWJE010000131.1 GCA_025451995.1 Parachlamydiaceae bacterium
AGGCGGCCTGATTTTGCATCAGGCAAAGCCGGTGCCGAAGCAGCACAACTTGAATAAGTTGTGCGATGCAGGCAGATGCAAAAGCAGAGCCAAGCCGACGCAGTAAAATTTCCAGGTTTCAACTGGAAGCAGTCTAGGTGGAAAAAAAACATTTTTTATATTAAGATTGATTTTGCTAAAGATTGATCGATTTTGAACGAAATTGCGTGTTTTCAATATTTTAAGTTAATACTTCTAAAAATATTGTGCTTTAAAAAAATATAGGGATGATGAAATGTTAATCCATAAAATGCTTCTTACAGATGAAAATATGCGTCCAGTTGCCGTACAGATACCTTATAGCGAGTGGTTGGAAATCGAAATGGTTATAGAAAATAATTTAAAGAAAAGAGGGCGGATTGCACACTTGGCAGGATCGATACAACTACCCGAGGACCCATTAAAATATCAAAAGAGAACTAGAAACGAATGGCCTTGAAACAATTATTAGATACAAATGTAATTTTATATTTTTTGGCTGGAAAATTAATTTCCCCTCTTCCTGACAATGATTATTGCATATCAGTGATTACTCAATTGGAATTACTTTCTTTTCCTTCGCTAAACGATGAATCCGAGAATATGATTCAAGCCTTTATCGATCAAGTTGAAATAATAGGTTTGACGCCGGAAATCATTAAGGAGACTGTAATTATAAGAAGAAAACATAAATTAAAATTGCCTGATTCCATTATCGTAGCTACAGCAAAAATTTTTAATGTTGTTATTCTTACTAATGACCAACAAATTTGCAATTTATCCGATATAAGATGTCAAAGTCTTCAATTGATAACATAAACAACTTTATACACTTTTTGTAGTGATTCTGGATAAAAAATTTCTGTGAATATCTTGAAAAAAATATAAGAGGTATAATGTCTGTCTTAACTGAAAAATTTCAACTTAAGTCCAACGAATTGATCAATCGAGACTATGAAGATGAACTAGAATTGTTAAAATTTTATCAACGCGCCACGAATTATTTAGCTGCTGCGCAGATTTATTTGCAAAGCAATGTGTTGATGAGAGAACCTCTCAGCGCTGAAGATATTAAGCCCCGCTTATTAGGCCATTGGGGAACTTGCCCGGGAATCAATTTAATTTATGCACATCTCAATCGTCTGATTAGGCAGTATGACATCGATATGTTTCTCGTCACAGGTCCAGGTCATGGAGCGCCTGCCGTATTAGCTAATCTTTATTTAGAAGGTTCTTTGCAAACCTTTTATCCTCAATTAACCCATGATCTAGCGGGCTTGCATACATTTATTCGCAGCTTTTCTTGGCCGGATGGGTTCCCTAGCCATCTCTTTGCCGGTTTACCCGGAACGATTCATGAAGGGGGAGAATTAGGGTATGCTTTAGCGACCGCTTTTGGCGCTGTAATGGACAATCCAAATTTAATTGTCGCTTGCATTGTAGGTGATGGGGAAGCAGAGACAGGACCTACTGCAACAGCATGGCATAGCTCAAAATTTCTAGATCCCGTAGAATCGGGGGCTATTTTGCCAATTGTCCATATTAATGGGTACAAGATTTCCAGCCCGACCATTTATGGCACAATGAGCGATTCTGAATTGCACGATTTATTTACAGGATATGGGTATCAGCCGTGCATCGTTTCAGGAAATGATTTAAATGCTTCATTGTTTGCTGCCTTGGATTGGGCTTATCATTCAATCCTATCCATTCAAGAACGTGCAAGAAATGGATTTTCTCTAGCCCAACCGAGATGGCCGGTGATCCTATTAAAATCGCCCAAAGGGATGGGGGGGATCAAGGAAGTCGATGACAAAATTGTTGAAGGGTCCTATCGATCCCACCAAGTGCCGGTAAAAGATGCTAAAGAAAATCCCGCACATCTAAAACTTTTAGAGGATTGGCTATGCTCTTACCTCTCACAGGAATTATTTGATGCCGATGGACACCCAAATATAAAAATGATTGAAGCATGTCCTGAAGGGAAAAAAAGAATGGGATCAAATCCCCATACTTTTGGAGGAAAGATCTGTAAGCCCTTAATTCAAGAAAATATCAAGGAATATGAAATTTCTTTTCCAAAACAAGGACAGACAGTTTTGCGGGGAATGGAACGGGTGAGCAACATTAAAGCTTTGGTTCCTCTTTTAGAGGATACCATTAGAAATAATATGAACCAATTTAGAATTTTTTCACCTGATGAATTAGAATCGAATAAACTCGATGTTTTTAAGGTGACCCATCGCAACTTTCAATGGCCCTTGCATGAATGGGATACATTTATCGGACCGCAAGATGGACGTGTATTAGAAATGTTAAGCGAACACACTTGCCAAGGGTGGATGCAGGGCTATGCTCTCACAGGTCGCTATGCCCTCTTTCCATCCTATGAGGCTTTTTTAGGGATCATCACAACGATGGTTGATCAGTATGCAAAATTTATAAAGATGTCCAAAGAGTTTTCATGGCGGTTGCCTGTTCCTTCTTTAAATTACATTGCTACATCCACTTTATGGAGGCAGGAGCATAATGGTTTCTCTCATCAAAACCCCGGATTTCTCAATACACTGTTAAATAAAAAAGGTGAAATGGTCCGCATCTATTTGCCGCCTGATGCCAATTGTTTAATCAGCACAATGAATCATTGTTTGAAAAGCAAGAATTATATCAATTTAATTGTTGCAAATAAGCTTGAAATGCCCCAATGGTTAACAATGGATGAGGCAATTGAGCACTGTCGTGCAGGGGCCTCAATTTGGAAATGGGCAAGTATTGATGATGGAGTAGATCCAGATGTGGTTCTTGTTGGTTTTAGCGATATTATGACTGTGGAAGTGCTTGCGGCAGCACAGCTTTTAAGAGAAGAGGTTCCAACTTTAAGAGTCAGAGTTGTGAATATCACTGATCTCTTGGTTTTAGAATCTGATTCTCTACATCCGCACGGCCTAAATCAAGACATGTTCGATGCTTTATTTACCAAAGATTGTCCGGTAATCTTTAATTTTCATGGGTATCCTTCCGCTGTTCAACAACTTCTCTTTCATCGAGGAGACTCATCGCGTTTCACCATTAATGGATACAAAGAAGAGGGGACAACAACCACTCCTTTCGATATGCTCGTGCGCAATGGGACAAGCCGTTATCATGTCTTTAATCAAGCCATTCGTTTGGGAAGTAAAAAAAATCGAGAAGTTGCAGCTTGCGCAATGGATAAAATCTCTACGTACAACTATGTATTAAGGGATCATCACCGCTATATCGTAGAAAAGGGAGAAGATCCGGAAATGATTAAAAATTGGAAGTGGGAAAGAAACGCTTGAAAATTCTTGTTGTCAATGCGGGTTCAAGCACTTATAAACTTGCCTATTTTGACCTGGTCAATGCGCAGCCAACACAACCTTTATGGATAGGAACATTAGACTGGGGAATGCATGGAAAAATCCATCTCTCAGCAACATCCAATCAGTTTTCTATCGAAGAAGAATGCGAAGACATCGAAGAGGGATTAAATCGGCTTCTGCAAAGCTTGCTTGAAGGAAAGACAGCCAAGCTTAAAAGCTTGAGAGAAATAGAAAGAGTGGGTCATCGCATCGTGCACGGGGGGGCAAAATTTAAACAACCCGTTCTGATCGATCGAGAAGTTAAAAATCAGATTCGGATGTTAATCCCTCTTGCTCCTTTGCATAATCCAATCAATTTGGAAGGCATCGAATGGGCGGAAAAAACATTACCCCATTGTCCACAAATTGCGGTTTTTGATACCGCCTTTCATGCAAACATCCCTGAGAAAGCGAAGAGATATCCGGTTCCATGGGAATGGAAAGAAATGGGGATTCAAAGGTATGGCTTTCACGGAATCAGTCATCATTATTGCGCGGAAAGAGCCGCAGTTCTATTAAAAAAACACCCATCAAAAATGATCAATTGCCATTTAGGAAATGGGTGTTCTCTTTGCGCCATTGAAAATGGAAAAAGCATCGATACTACCATGGGAATGACCCCCATGGAAGGCCTGATGATGGGGACGCGAAGCGGCTCGATCGATCCCGGCATTATTTTTTATCTAAACAGAGAAAAGCATATTGAGCCTTCAGATATCGAGCATGCCTTAAATAACTCCTCAGGTCTATTAGGGATTGGGGAGAGCGGCGATATGCGCGAGTTGTTAAAAAAGGGAGATGAGCGATCGCTATTAGCCATCGAAATGTTTGCCTATCGATTGAAAAAAGAAATCTGTGCAATGGCTGCAGTTTTAGAAGGGGTTGAGGTATTATCTTTTACAGGCGGGATTGGTGAAAATGATGCGAGCATGAGGGAAAAAACATGTTCGGCCCTCTCTTTTCTAAATATAAAAATCGATAAAGAAAAAAATAACAAATGCAAAGAAGACCAAATCATCTCCGGTAAAGATTCTCAAGTGAAGGTTTTGGTCATCCACACACAAGAGGAATGGATGATCGCAAAAGCTTGTTTGTGTATAAGGGATAGGGCGCTTCAATCTGGCAGGTCGAATAGCAAACACCTTTGGTTTTGATGCAGCATCTTACAGCCTCGCTACCAGCGCCTTGGCAGGGATCACCCTATTCAGCTACCTTAAGCCCGAGAATTAAGAGTGTTTAGTAAGTCTTTAAACCGGGAAAAATTCCCGACAAACTCCGCATACAATTTCTAAATAGATTGACGGATCTATAGGTGAAATTCTTCTCATACGTTGGATGGTCATTTAATAGAGAAAACGCAAACGGATTTTGTTTTTTCATACAATCTTGAGTCATGGGATTGGAGAAAAACTTGTCAAGATTAGTTCCCAAGGAACCAATCTCCTTTTTTGCATTTTCCTTTTCAATTTTTTTATCCTGCCACTTAAGATAATAGTTTTTAAAGTCTTCTCTTGATGCAACAAAATTATAATATAAAGAATTTTTTACACCATCCAACATATATCCTCCTCAACAAGGTTTTCTCACTCACAATTATCACATTAATATATTGGTGTTGAATAAATGTATTATAAAATTTTGATAATTATTTTTTTAGTAATTTGTTGGAATAAATTAGAAACACCTTTTTTTTCTAAAATGGATCTTTTTGGTGTCTTTATTGCCAAATTTTTCCAAAAAATTTTCCAGCCTTCCACGGGGAAAACTATCTATTTGCTAAATAATTCAATTGTAGTTACAATGTGATTACAATATAGGTAAAAAGTATGGCGCATCTTATCCATGTCGGTAATTCTTTAGGGATACGAATCCCAAAGGCAATTCTATCCCAATTAGGGTTTAGGGGAAATACAGAACTTCAATTGAAAATCATTGAAGAGGGCTTGTTGATTTCATCTATCAAAAAATCCAGAAGCGACTGGTCTGAAGCTTTTGAAAAGGTAAAAAAAGAGCCATTGCTTATGGGGGATCATATAGAGAATGTCTTTGACCAAGAGGAATGGGAATGGTAAAACGATTTGAAGTTTACCTCGTCTCACTCGATCCAACTCTAGGAAGTGAAATAAAAAAAACTCGTCCGTGCGTCGTCATTTCTCCGGACGAAATGTCGGCTTTAAATACCGTAATTATTGCTCCCATGACGACAAAGGTGAAGCATTATCCGACGAGAATTCCTTTATCATTTGCAAAAAAGAAAGGGTTTATTGTACTCGATCAAATTCGAACAGTTGATAAAATACGTCTTATTGAATGTCTTGGAAATATCGATAAACAAACAGCCGAGAAAACACTTTGTATTTTACGGGAAATGTTTGAATGGTAAGAAAGGTATTCAACATTAGAGTAGAGCTGGATTAATATCCACCTCTACTCTAATGTTGAATTAGAGCTGAAATTTTAGGTTTTAATCCAATTTTGATCGCCGCCAATTGATTTGAACATCTTTTTTCGTTCTTTAATCTTTTTTTTATCACTTTGATCTGTCGATTTTCTTTTTTTTTTTGCTTTTGTCAAGGCGCGATCAATGACCCTTGCCTCGAGTTCTATATCTCTTGCTTGTAGAATCGCTTGTTTAGTTGATTGGCGAACATCCGGTGAATTGAGAAGTTCATCTTGTAACTCTCTAATATTGATGCCATGCTTTTTATAAACAGCTAAAACATTCTCCTTATATTCTTTTGCAATGAGTTTTAATTTTTCAATATCCTCATAAACCTCAACAGGGATAGGCCCTTCATGATTGGCGATTATTTCCATCGTTTGCTGAATCGCATTCATGACCTCTTGCAATTTATCATCAGCCATAAGACCATCCTATAGTAGTCATTTTATTTTATTATAACAAAAATTTGATTATAATCCTAAAAACGGCAGTTGAAGACGCTAAATCAACGCAATCTTTTGATCCATAATCACTTTTAATGGGGGCTGCCTTCACCTTTTGGGAATGTTCAGCCCCCATCAAAAGCGATTCTGAATCAAAATCTTGCATCGCTTTAGCATCTTGAACTGCCGTTTTTAGGATAATTTTACAAAACTTGTGTTTAATAGGCTTTGATAATCTAAAAAACATTCTTGAAAAACATAATCTTTTTGTTCAGTGCTGTAAAAACCAAAGAGGCTTTGAGTGTGATTGACTACGGCAATGAATGGGGCTTTAAGATAATAATTATATCCAACCACTTGTCGGATCACTTGTTGTGTGATTGGAACAGCTTTACACTCAATCAATAAGAGAGGGTATAAGGGATGTGCGGGGTGAATGCCTTTTGCTAAAACTAAAACGTCGGCTCTTCGTTTGGGTAAGTTCAGCTGATCAACTAAATGAGGGAGTTGCTTTAAACTTATTTCTAAAGTGATTGCTGATGGGGGATAGCCGAACGTGTGAATCATGTGATGAACGAGTGACTGCCTTACCTTTTCTTCGGGTAAGGCAGCGACTGTCACTTTACGCAAGGGGCAGAAAAGAGTCTCTCCTAGCATGTGGGTTCAATGATGCCGTAATTGCCATCTTTTGTTTTGTAGATGACTTTTAGCTTTTGATCCACTTCATTTTTGAACAACATAAAGGAATCATCTGATAACTCCATTTTCATTACGGCTTCATCATACGTGAGCATTTTTAAGGGGATGGTTTTTTGTTTAATCACCTTATGAGGTTTGAACCGTTGAGATTCATTGTCTTCTTGAACTTCGAAATCCTCTTCTTTACTGATAATATTTACAGGCATATTCAAGATTGCATGCCCTTTAGCATGATGGTCTTGAATCTTTGATTTGTATTTGAGAATTTGAGTTTCCAGTTTATCCACGGCTTGATCGATCGATACATACATATCTGTAGTGGATGCTTTGCTTCTAATACTTGTATTGCCTGCTTTTAAAATAATTTCAACCCGATGTTCCAATCGCTGGATATCCATAATGACATTGACATCGATAATTCGATTTAAAATACGCTCAATTCTCGATATTTTTTCTATGGCGTAATCTTTCATAGATTCTGTAATTTCGACATGGCGACCTGTAATTTGAATATTGTAGGTCGCATCAGCAAATTCTAGAGCTTTCTCTTTGCGATTCATAATTAACCTCGGGGATTGATTCATGCAACTTCATTATAACACCTTTTTAAACAAATTCAAAGAATTTTAGATATTAGAACGGAAGTTCCACTTTTTGATGGTCCGCTTTTTGTATCTTTTTGATTCTAAGCATATTTGTAATTCGCTTTTAGTGTCTACAAACACAACGACGCGAACTGCAAAATGCTTAGAATCAAAAATTTAACAAAAATCGTTGCATCAAAAAGTGGAACTTCCGTTAGAACCTCCGAGGAAGGACTTGCATTTAGATTTTTTTTAAGCTAAATTATTTTGTCCTTACAATCGAAGTTTCATAAATAAAACTTCCGTGACAACCATGAGAGTAAAATATGCGTAAAATTCAATCTATTTTCATTTTTCTTTTGTTATTCCCTTTGGCTTTTCTTTTGGCAGATTCTTACATTAATGGCAAAGTCGTTGACTCTAGTTCATCAAACCCAATGGCTGGTGTTAAGGTGCAATTGCTCACTGAAAAAAAACATTTGCTTTCTGAAACTGAGACCAACGGAGAGGGTTTTTTTGAATTTTTAGATATTATCGATGGCGATTACTTGGTAAATGTTGAATTTCATTATTACGTAGCAGTCAGCGCTAATCCTTTGAATGTTGAAGTTGAGGGTGAGCCGAAAAGATTAAATTTTTCAATTGCACTTCCGGGAAATATAGAAGGCAAGGTCATCTCCAGTCAAACTCAAAACCCTATTGCCCATGCTAAGGTTGAAATCTTAAGAGGAAGTAGCGTTGTCATGTCAACGACAACAGATAAACATGGCGAATATCGGATTGAAGGATTACCTCCTCGCCCTTTTATTGCTAGAGTCACTACCCCTTCTTTTCAATCGAGTATGCAAATGGCCTTACCTGTTTCTAATGAAACCATCCGCATTGATTTTAATCTGCTCAACCCCCCTGGTAAAATCTGCGGTCAGGTGATCGATCGATTCACTTGTCATCCTGTTGCTAATACAACTGTGGATATTATTCATAAAGGCGTGATCATTGATTCGGCACAATCTAATGAAGAAGGTGTTTTTAATTTTAGTGAAGTCCCCTCGGGCCCCTATTTGATGAAAGCAAAAGCCTTAAATTACGGGGTAGAAAACAAGGAAGTTTTGGTCGAAGTAAACGAAACATCCAAAGTTAATTTTGTTTTAGATCCCTATGGTGTTGTTTACGGCGTAGTGATTCACCAATTTTCCGGAAATCCGATCGCTGGTGCTTGTGTTGGGATGTGGCAAGATGGCAAAGTATTTGCCGCAGTTAATACGGATGAAAATGGGAAGTATAGTATTGCTGGCTTAAAAGATGCTCATTTAGTCGTTCAAGCTCCCCATTTTTACGATAAGGAAAAGGGAATCACCATTTATCCAAATGAAAAAACCAATGCTGATTTTGTACTCAAGTCTATGGAGCCTACGCCTTCAAGGGGAATTACTGTGGTTGTCACTTATAAAAAATTTGCCCATCAAATTAATAGAATAAACATTATCAAATGGCGCGAAAGCACTGACAGAACAGTTGTCGCCTATCGCCTCTATCGCGATGGAAAAATCATCGCTGAGATCGATGTCGGACAAGAATTGCTTTTTAAAGATCGCTGGATGAGCGGCAAAGAGAAAAAATACGAAGTGACTGCGGTCAATGCTTACGGACAAGAAAGCGTCCCGGTTCGCAACAAAGGGTTTGTTGAAATCAATGAATAGACTGCTTTCAGTTGAAAGATTAGGAAGTCATTCTGAACTTTTCCGTTGAGATTTCTGAAGTAATAGTGGATTTTGTTCTTTAATATTTAATTATAAAATTAAAATTTTATTGATTTAATTTATTATAAAGTGTAAAATTAATTTTTTAATTTAACTTTGTTGTATGTTTAGTGTAATTAGTAATCTATTTAATCAACCTCTCAATTGTGATTCTCCCTGTGAGAAGAAAAATGATTCTATCGAACAAATCGCAACAAGCGCTATTTCTAACTATACGGATTTAGAATCCACTGATAATGCGATTCTTCGCAAAAAAATATTCAAACAATATTTTCGCTATGCTGCCTATATGTATAAAGGACTGGCAGGAGGGATTTCTTATTACGGAGAGGAAAAAGGAATCCTACTCTTTGTTGAAAATCAAAAAAAAGGAAAAGATATACTGAATAAAAAAAATCCTACTGTTTATAAAAAAATTTTAAACACCCTTTTAAACATGGGCTTCCAAAAAGACATGCAGGGTAATTTTTATCATCTTGGGACAGGGACAATATTTAATATTATTTTTGACAGCGAAAGAAGCGAGCTTATTTTTGCCTTTATGGGCCTTAATAAAGGGGATTTGTTAAGTATCGATGGAAAATTAAAAAATGATCTCAACTCTCAAAGTCAATATGCCGCTATTTATGATTTAATGGGTTTTGATCATTCTGCAATTACACAAGTCATTGATATTGGCTCAAAAATGAAAAAACTCACAAAAGGAACATCCATAAAGCCTGTGATGGTGGGTCATTCTCATGGGGGCGGCCTCGCACAAGTCGCTGCACTTGCTAATGGCTTAAAAGGAATCATTTTTAATTCGAGACCCTTGAGTCATGCTACAGTAAATAGAATTGGGTTATCTAATAGCGATCTTTCTGAAAATGAAAAAAATATAGCGACTTTTACTGTTAAAGGAGATTGGTTGACAGATCATTCAATCATTAGCCAAATCGGTAATCTATTTGGAAATATGGGTATTTCACCTCCAAAAAATTATGGTGTTGGATACCTTCTCCCCAGACCCCAAGAGGGAAGCCCTCATGGGTACTTCTACAATTCCTTCCAATCGTTACACCCCTAGTGTACTAGATCCAGCTTTCAGCTGGAAGGATTCTCTTGGCATGCATTTTGCATAGAATTTATTAAAAACTTATTGTTTAAGTTAATAACGATAATGTTATAATTAGAATAGTGACTATTGGCTTTTAAATTCTCTTCTAAAAAGAGTTGTTTATGGATAATAGTTTTTCCCTGCGGCCCAATTCAAAAATAAATTCTCTCAACATCAATGATCTCATTCAGGCAACGACAATTGAACAATTTCGCCTGATTTTGAATGGGCTAGATTTAGAAGACCTTCTTATCCTCGAAAAAGAGGTATTATCTGCCTTTCCCGACAATGAAATTGGGAAGCAAATGATTCGTGCCATCTTAGATTATAAAATTGAGTTGCGTTGGAAAATGAAAGAAAAATTTCCAACTCAAAAATTAATCACCTCGTTCCAGGCCTCGATGCTTGAGCAATCCGATCGTATTTCCAACAAAATATCCAATGAAATTTTAAATGTTTTAAACAAAGAGTTAGTTTCTTTGTTGTCAGAATTAAAAGAGAGAGATCAACTTGAGAATGTTTTAAATGCAATGTCTCAAGAAGAACTTGCTGTCTGTAGAGAAAGAATTCTGATGTGCCCCGATTTTAGATCGCTGGCGCTCGATGAACAGATCAAAGCCCATCTTTCTCAATTAGAGATTCAATCGGGAAAACAAGGACAATTTTTAAAAGTTCAATTTGTCGTTAGAAATTTAGTTAATAAAATCAAAGAAGAAGAAATCCCATTAAAAGACAGAATCACAAGAAAGGTGAATTCGGATGTCATCGGGAGAATAGCTTCCGCAATTACTACCCCTTTTATTTTTATAGCCTCATTTTTTTATCATTTTACAACCCATCTTAAAAATTTAATTCATTATCTCGGCAAAGCAGAACCTGCAAGGTATTTGAAGTCTAAGGTCAAACAATTACCTGAAAATGAAAAACCAAAATGGGCGGCCGGCGCGGTAACACAGATTCTTTCAACAGTTCCACCACCTCTTTCTGAGCCGGAAAAAGACATGCTGGAAAATTTACATCGCCGGTATATTTTGTCAGATATTAATAAACCAAAACATCATATTTCCCATGCTTTAGGAATGACAATAACAAATTTAGTTGCTGAAAGAATGGGTCGAAACCCAGATTATGATGAAGGGGGATATGCAGAATTAACAAGTGACTTTGAAAGGCAGATATTAGAAGAAATTAGAAATCCCCAAAAAAGAATCGCTTTCAAAAGAGACTATGGCCTCACTGACGAAGACATTCAAAAATTGGATAAATACTACGAAGGGTTAAACAGGGGAAAAGAGATAAATGAAACGATGTGTGTATTGGGATTGATCCCTTTAGATGAGATCATCCTTAGCATTATCAAGGACTTGGTAGATAATAAAAATAAAGAAATTTCAAACCGGCAAAAAAAACAACTCGCCCCCTATCTCAATCGAACAAATAAAATAAAAGACATAGAAAAAACTCTCAATAAAGATCTTTTGCAAATCATAGAAAGTAAAATTTCCGATAAAACGTCGGAAATGTACAACAAACGAAATGAAGAAATTCGCACGATTGGTCGGCAATTCCTGTTAAAATGCCATGAGTTAAAGCCCGGTCAATCGATGTTCATCGATTATGGGCATTGGCTGCATGGGATGAGAATCGGCGTAGAAAAAACACAAGATCGTCAATTCATTTTTAAACTTTATGATAATAGTGGCGGTATCGAAAGTACATTACTTGCAACTAAAGGGTTCTTTGGAAGATTGAGTTTTATTTCGCGCTATATTGGCCATGAACCTTTGAAAATGGCATTACAAGTCAAGGTTTCAGAGAATCAATTGTATGCAAAAGGAGAAGATTATTTTCATAGATTACTTTCCCGCGATATTGGCCAGGAGACAGTCAAAGATAGCCAAGCAGAAATGCAATATCTGAATAAAATCGGAAGTTTGCTTGGAACGTGGTTAGAAAAAAAATTAATCGATGCTTATCAAAAAGACCCCGAAAGTAAATACCTGCTATCTTGGCTAGGAGGGATGCTGGATGAATATTATTATGTGAGACCTAAAATAGATAAGTGGGAAAAAACGCTGCAAGCTTTTGGCAGTATTGCTCCGGAAAGCGCAGAATTTGTACCAAGTTTACGCTCTCCTGCAGAATCAAATATCTGTTATGCCCAAAGAATGCAAACAAATCAACTCGATGTATTGGGCGATACCCTGTATACCAAGTTTGGCCGTTTTGTTAACGAATGGTGTTTAAATAAAATATTGGAAAGCGCGAAAACGGCCGGCGCCTTGAATGATGAGCAAATCGATGAAATCAAAAACCAAGATAAAATTATTCTTAAACCTGAAGAAATAAAAGAGGAGAGTCTTCATTTAGTCAATGTGACAAAAGATCAACTTCTAAATTCCGGAACGCAATTTTATAGCAGCGCAGCAAAACTTATCTCGCATAATATTCAAAAATTAAAAGTCAACCGCCGCATTGTTGTTGAGGAAAATGATCCGGCAGCCCTTCCAAGACTCAATGAGAGTCAGGCGTTAAGATTCGCGAAGATGACCCCCCCTTTAACAAAAGAGGATTTGGCAGAAATTACCATTGTCAATCAATTTGAATTGGGAAGAAAAAAAGTGAGAAGAGTGGAAATTTTTCTCAATGGAAAACGATATCAAATCAATAGCAATACTTATCTTAAACTACTTAAAATAATTCCTGAAGCTCTTTCCGACCCAGCAGTGATAGAGAATCTTTCTTATCTTTATGAAGATCGATTTCTTCCTGCTTCAGTAAAGTCCGAGTTTAAAAAAATATTTGGATTACAAAAAATAGAAATTTTAAAAAAACAAAGGGAATCAATAGGAGAGGTTGAAAACAAACTTCAAACTCAATTGGTGGATTTAAATCATGAAGAAAAAAAGGCAAGTGAGCGATTAGAAAATAATTTAAGCGAAATGAAAAAAGTGCAAGAAGAAATTGAATATGATAGCGAAACGAAATACCGCAATACAAAACGATTACAGACCAGGGTTGACCATTTAAATTTTGAAAGAATCCAACTTGAAATCTATTTAGCCCATGTCAAAGGCTTTTTGGCAGAGGTAAAGCAAAGCCTTGGAGTGGATGGCAACGATCTAGGAATTGAAAATTTAAAAGAAAGATGGGGGAAAGTCCCTACTGATCTCGATATTAGAAAAATTGGATCTCGATTCATTACTATCCATGATCAATTGCAACGATGGGATGAGAATGCTTCAATGAGAGAAAAATTGTTGAGAGATCATCAAACCACACTTTATCGAGCGTTATTAAAAAATGTACAAGACAGCCTTAATAACGAGATCCATCGTGAATTGAAAAAAAATCCCACTTTTCATCTTATTTTTGATCTAGCAAAAGGCGATATTGGGTCGCCAAAAATGAGACAAATAAAACCTGAGCATATGCATGGCGAAGCCGCCTTTGAAATCCAAAAAATTTCAAAGAATTACTCTGACTATTTAACCAATCAATTTTCTCAATATCTTCAAATGAAAGGTCTGGAACTTGACGAAAATAATAACAAAGAAAATGAAAATGATATTTGGAAAATGACTTCACAAATAAGCGAGCTCACTGATTTAACCAATTTGTCATCAATATTAAAAGATCATGATGAGACTGCTCATCAGTGGAAAGAGTTAAAGGATGCATGGGTAATAGATTTAGCTAAAGTGTGGGCTAAACATGAGGGAACTTCGATTTTAGACAATATAGAAGATCTAAGCAATCGTTTAAACATTGAATTATGCAATGAACAATTTCATCATTGGCTAGAGAAAAATACAAATCATAAAATGGTTGAATTCCGAGCTCTTGAATTTTCCATCGATCTATCCCCTGAGATAATAAAAAATATTAAATCTCAGCATTCAGCCATCGATTTAGATGAAAAAGAAGTGCAAAGACGCCTTGGAAGATTTTTTAAAGCTCAAAATTTAAAATTAAAACTGCATGCATTATCTGAAAATAGAAAAAACATTATTCAACATACAAAAGAACAACCACTTATACTTAAATCAGAACCATTTTTACAAACAAATGAACATGTTTTTTCCGGAATCACTCAAAAATATCAGTCAAACTTTGATGAAAAAAATTTTTCATCTTTAAGTACTGTGAATTTTTTACGCAAAAATCCACCCCCCATTTACGATCCGTCAACATCCCTAAAAGAATATGAATCAGCTATTCTTCAATATTTGTCAAAACTAGAACAGAATAAAGGGTTAGATAATCAAAAAGAGCGAATCATTGCCTATATTAATAAATCGCTTGAATTTTTTTCTGAAAATACAGATTTAGAAATAGATAAAAAAACATTGGAAATTTTAAGTTTTTCCTTTTTAAAGCATTGTTCAAACGAGAATCATGTAAGTATTGAAGACATGATGATGACAATTGATAATGATGAGAGAAGTGAAATTTTAAAAGGAATTCTCTCCATTGGGTTGTTAACTTCTCGAAGCGATGGGCGGATAGAGGTAAATAAAGAATTTTTTGTGATAGCGAAACAATGGCAACGTTTACTTAATTTCAAATCCCCCTTTTTAGAAAATTTACTCAGTAAAATGGAGTTGAATTTAAACAGCTCCAATCCCCCTTTAAAAATTTTAGATCAAGCAAAAGAATTGCAGTTAGCTATTTTAAGGTCTCCTGTTGGATTAGAATGCATCCATGATGGTGTGGCAGCCATTCAAGAAACCCTCTTTCAATATGCAAAAGAAGTTCATGATGATGGGGAAGGTAAAATAAGATCAATGGCCGATAGATTTGAGCTCCGTTCAGGTATTCAGCTGGAACCTCGATTAATCGTTCAATATTATCCACTTGATCTTTGGGTAAGCGATGTCGAGGGAAAAGAAAAACTGGGGAGTATTCAAGGAAGAGAGTTCTTCGAGCGCTCCTTTATAGAAGCATATGCGCATGCATCAAAGGATGAAAAAATCTTATTAGAAAATTGGCTTGAAAATGGATTGAAACAATGTGGAAACTCTCTTCTTAAAGTTCCAACATCTATTTTCTTAAAACAAATTAAAGAAAAACTCGATATTCAAACCAAGGAAGATAGCCTCGATATCGAGCGTTTTATTGATTCTTTGATTAATGAAAATAGCAAGGAAGGGCAAGATCGGATTTTTGGCTTTGCCATGGTGATACGTACAAATAGAGTGAAAATACAGAAAGAGCTTAGTAAAGAAAATCCCGATTCAAAAAAACTCAATGAATTATACGCAAACGTTTGCTGCGCTAGGCTTTGCTATGAGTTGCTCATTGAAGAAGCTTCTGAATCGGTAAAAAACTCATTTGAGCAAAATTTTGAATATAAAAAAGAGCTTCATGGCGCCGTGTGCGGGATGCGGGACATCGAACAATATCTTGAGGCTTGGTTAAGCAAAATTGCGAAGAATGATGGGGCTGATCTTCTAAAAAATAAACTCATTGAATATCAGAATGGTAAAAAAATAAGTTATGATGTTTTGAAAATGGATGCCACCACACAACTCAAACCCTTTAAAGAGATCGATGGATTTATTTCGCTCTCGAAAAATTTCAATTGGGATGTTTTACATGGGTTCATTTATCGGGGAAATAGCAGGTCTACAACATTGCCTGCCGCCATTAAAATTGATGATGCAATGCAGAAGTTAAAACTGCAAGATCTTCCTTTTCAAAAAATTGGTATTGCTTATGTTTATTCAGAAGATGGCGAACCTCAAGTGATTATAGCTGAAAGGGAGAAAGGTTTATTGATTCAAAGAAAGATGAAATTACTCGATGGCAGCTCGAAAATGCTTCAATATCTTCCCTTTAATGAAGTTGAACAATTACCGGAGGCGGTGAGAGATCGGTTAGGGATCAAGCAATATTGGATCGATAATAATAATAATATTCATGGTTTTAACGAAGAGGGAATTCCCATCGTCCAATTGTCAAAAGATAATAGAGGGTGGATGATAAAAATAGAGGGAAAAGGAGAGTTAAGGTTAATTTCAAATTTAAAGCAAACTTCAATTCTAAAAGAACTGCTAAGGAACATTCCTTTAGGGGAAATTCTGCAAAGTCGAAATGGATATTGGATACCAAGTTTAAATATAGAAATCTCTTTAGATGGAAAATGTCTATCAGGAAAATATGAAGGAATGAAATTAACAGAAACGAAAAATGAGGGTCTTAATTTTGAAAAAGAACTTTCCGATAATGAAAAAATCAAATTAGCAAAAATCAAAGAAAAAATTAAAGAAATAGAAAATCGAATTAAACAACCCAAGGATGCCTATTCTAAAGAAGGAACAACACTTTTATATCAAGATTCTATTGTAAAACTTCGGTTGGAGCTTAGCCAATTAAAAGAAGAAAAAGCAGCGATGGAGGGTAAAATTGTCTTAGTCAAAGGAAAGGATAGTCATAGCGTTGCACTTAAAGAAGCGAATACTACCTATCAATCTAGAGTGCAAAATGAAAATAATGCTAGAAGAAAATATCTGGCTGAATTACTTATCGGCGGCAATCAAACTGTTGAAAATTGGAAAAATCTTGAAAAAGCAAAAGAAGACAATCTCCAAATCGAGAAAAAAATTGAAACCCTTAGAATGACTCCACCCACTTATTTTGAATATAAAATCAGAGAACAAAATCGATTTAAGCCGACTAGTTTTTCATCGGCTGTTTATTTGGCAGGTTTAAATGCAGAAAATGTTTCGTCTGTTTATTCACTTTTGTCTCCTTTGTTGGCTACCGATCGGCCCCTTACGGTTAAGGAAGAAAAGGATTTAGAAATTTTAAGAGATCAATGGAGTAAAATAGATCAGTCAAATTTTGAAAATCAAGAGATTCATCTCTATTTGAATCTCATTCTTTTAAGGAATCAGCAACTTTCGAGAGAATTTTTTATAAGAGGCAAATTGCCGGATTGGAATTCTTCAAAAATTGAATCGATAAAAACACAAATCATCAACGAAAGTCAAAATATTCATCTTTTGAATAGAAAAACAAATTCTTCGCTTTCATCCCTTTGGCGTCAGGTAGAATGCGAATTTACAATGACTGAATCCTTGAATGCCTTTTCATCTGAAATATCAAATGAATCATTAGATGTCCAACAGCTTAATCTTGCTGCTAATGTAAAAGATACACCCATAGAAAAAATGGTGCTGAGCAGTGCATGCATCTGGAAAAAAAAGGAGATTGAAGGAAAATTAGAACCTACCCAGATAGAACTTATGAGGAGATTGAGAGAAGAAATTCAAGGCCCTGAAGTGATTGATCAAGAAAAGGGATTTTATTTTGAAAACTTTGGTCTCTTTGATGAACAAAAATTAATGAATCTTTTTAGAGTCACCGAAAATAAAAATGGTGTTTTTAAGATGACTTCTCAAAATATTCATGAGCTGACTGTCTGGCTGAAACAAACTCATTGGATTGATGAAATTGTTGTTGGAGATCAAACTTATTTGCACTTGTCTAGTCATCCTAAAGAATTTTCACACAATCTTTTAAGCACTTACTTAGAGGAAAGCCATTTTACTAAAAATGAAGTCTTACAGATTTGGAATAGGCTTACCCAATTTTTCAATCAAGTCGCTTTAAATGGCGGTGAGTATCGCCTAGAGGAAGGTAAACTTGGACAATTACAATCTGCAATAGAAGCAGCAGATCAAGCACATAAACTAGAATATCTTGAAGCGAAAGATCAAATTGAAGGTTTTTTAGATGAATATCCAAGTTTAACAATGATTGATTTGCGCAATGCATTTCTAACGGATAATTATTCGGATATATTGCCTTCTATTGATCAGAAGGAAAAAGAAAAACAATGCGGCAAGCTGCGCAATTCTTTGACAAGAATGCTTTTTGCTCACACCGAGATGCAGCATTTAGACAACGTAAAAAATTTGATAATGAAAAAAGATCCGTCAGAAAAAGAAATATCTGCGGCTCTTGTTTTGTTGAATACAAGACGCAATTACGATCTCACTATTCTTTCTCCTACAGATAAACAACTTAAAGAAATTTCCAAAGATAAACTTTCTGAAGAGCAAAGAATGGCCCGTGCATTTTTAGTTTTTGAAGAGGGATTTGGATTTAGATGCAATATTGCACAAGTCGATATTTTTAGGGGTTTATTAATTTCCAAACAAGATGATCCTGATAAAATCGATGCGGTTCAAGCTCGCATGGGCTTTGGAAAAACTGCTTTGATGGATCTGATTGCATTAGCGAGAGCCGATGGAGAAAAATTAGTTAGGCTCATTGTCCCTGCACAATTACTAGAAAAAAATTCAGCAGACCTTTCAAAATCCCTCAATATTTCTATTGGAAAAAATGCATTTAAAGATGAGTTTAGTCGTTATCAAATTGCAAATGACGAACAAGAGAGTGATGGTAAGGAAAGCCCTAGATTATTATCTCTTAAATGTGCAGCAGAAGATTTAAAGAAACGCCTGGCATTCTATAAAAATGTGAGGGATAACCGCCATATTCTTGTCCAGCCTCCTCATACACGCAATGCTTTGGAAGACCAAGCGAAAATTTTTCTTTCTATGCTCGATGTAGTCAATGAGCCAAAATCTAGAAAAGCCCTTATGGAATGTATAGTCACTCTGGATGAAATTCGATCCATGCAAACATTGACTGCCTTTGATGAATTGGATGTGACCCAAGACCCTATTAGCACTGATGTCAATTATACAACGGGAGAAAAAAAATTAATTAATCCAACTGAGATTTTACCAATTGAGAAGATCATAGATGTCATTACAAAAAATCCCGATCAAACGACAGTAGCTAAAGACTTGTTAATTGCATTTGACATTCAAGAAAATCAAACTGAAATTTTAAAATTTATTACAGATCCAACTTCATCCATACCCAATCATTTCCCAATGGATAAAGCAGATGTGCTTTTTTTATGCCGGGGGATTTGCACAGATACACATCTGTTTAACATGATTGCAACAAAAGCTCCTAATACTGACTTCGGTGTTTGGTTCGAACTCAATCAAGACGGTAGTAAAGCATACGATTATAAAAGCACCAATCCCACAATGGAATCCCCGTTAAAGGCCCCTCTTCTTATTGCTGTCCCTTACAATGCAGCTAACACCCCAAAACAAAGGGGCTCGCAATTTGATAATTTAGAAGTCGCAGCAATTGCTACAATGAGATTTTACCAAGATCATACTACTAAAATCGAGGATGATCCTCACCTTGCATTTATGATTGACTCAATACGTGAAGGAGATGTGTTTGATTTCTTTATTTCTAAAGAAGAGTTAGCTCTTCTCGCTGAGTTAAGAAAAGTGGCTGACATTGAAGATATTCAAATTAGAAATCAAACAAGAAAAGAATTCTATTCTCATCTCAATCAAGAAATGTTGGTGACATTAAAGAGAACTTTGGGTCGGTGCCTTGTGGCTAAGCAGGTAAAATTTGATGCAGGGAAGGCAAATAGCGACCGTTATGAACAGGGAACCATCAATGATGAAATGATTGGCTTTTCAGGAACTTCCGGGGATACATCATCCCATTTCACGAATGTTCGAAAAGATCCGGGCGCTGATGGAAATATGACGATAGGAATCATGGGTCGAAAAAATTGTCAAAAAACAGCCGTTTTAGATTTTCAAGAGTTATCTCAAAAAGACGCGGAGTCATTTACAAGTTTATTGCTCGATCAATTAATCAAACAAGGAACGCCGGATACTCGAGCTTTGATCGATGTTGGAGGCTTATGCAAAGTTAATAGTAATAGAATGGCTGAATTGCTCTTCGAAAAAATCATCGCAAAAAATGGCCTGGGATGCAAAGAGCCCTTAAAAGGAATTATTTTTTTTGACAGTGCCACCAATATTTTAAAAGTCCTTCAATCAGATGGTCATGGCGGCACTGTTGCGGTTGACTATACGGTTGCACACCGAAAAGAATCCAATGAAAAAGGATCTTATTTTACCGGCTATGGCCAAATCCACTCCCGCGGTGCTGATATCCCTCAAATAGATAAAGCTAATGCCATCCTCACATTTGATTTTTGCATCACAAATAGTGATTGGAAACAAGCGATCATGAGAATGAGAAAGATTATTAATCCGGCATCCGGTCAAAATTTTCTTACAGTGCTTTCTCCAAAAACAGCCTTACAGATTCAAATGGATCTTAACCTAAAGGAAAAACCTACCGGGCAAGATATTGCTCTTTGGCTGCGCATGCAGGAGATTGGATTTGGCTTAGAAGATATTCCGGCGATTGTTAGAAAGGAATACGATGCAATTATTAAAAATGCGATTATGCAACAACAAGCTAAGGTATCCATCAATTTATGGAGGAAAGGAATACCAAGCGACAAGGATTTTATTCTCTTTAACCAATTTATAAAAAAACTCAATCATATTAGCGAATTTATCCAGATGACGGAAGGTGATTTGAAGAATAAATATGGCTCAGTCATTTCAAACGCGAAGAGAAATCAATTTTTAGAAGAACTCAATGAAAAATTAACATTTAAGTTAAATGAAGTTTTTGATGCAGTTAGAGTCATCAATAACAAACTTAAATTAGATGTTAAAGTAGATGCAGAAGCAAGAAGACCTTATGTTGATGCCGGAATGAGAATCGCTGAGATTCGAAGACCGCAACTTCCAGAACGTTTTCTTACTCGTTCACAAAATGCACTGGGGATCGTTCAATCAGAATCTCAAATCCAATCTGTTGTACAAGCTCAGGCGCAAGCGCAAGCACAAGCACAAGCACAAGCGCAGGCCCAGGCTCAAGCGCATGCTTATGCTCAAGTTACCGTGGATGAGGATATCACCCCTGTAAATCTTAAAATTATAGAAAAGGAATATCGTCAACCGGATTTAAACTTTATCGGCAAAGAAAACAATGTTTCTGCCCATGAAATGAAACACATGAAACATCTGTTTGACGTGGATGATAGAGTCGTGTGCAGCCCTGCTTATCTCAAACAAAATGATGATATTGCACAAGCCATTCCCCCCATTCGTTTTTTTCTGTATCATCCAAGAAGTGAAGGGGGGTTACCCCAAATGTATTTAGTGGATCAAGATGAAGCCAATTTATTTAAACTTAACAAAAATAAATATCCGGATATCTCCCTCTTTGATGTACGCGAATATGGAAATAAGGAATGGATGCCACTTGCAGGACCGCAGGTCAGCCCAGATGTTCTTCTTGAAGATACCAATTGCCAAAAACTGCTGTTTTTAACAGATAAACGAGGGGTCAAGCAGTTTCATTCACTTGATCAAATTGCTTTGGATTTAAAAGAAATCATTGCGAGAGAAGAGCTTGATCCAAAACTTATTCTACAAGAAACATCCGGAAATATTCAGCCTCTCCTTCATTTTAATCAATGGGGTTATGGTGGAAAAAGAGAGATTATGATTCCTTTAACTATTAAGAGAGATCTCTTAAAAGAACATCTCTATTTGAGTGTTGAAGGGCAAAAAATTAAAATTAATGAAAACATACAACCAAGAATTAGAGATTTAATAGAGAAAAAACATCCCGATGTCTTTCAAACCACAAAAACACAGATCGAAAAAGAAATCGAAGAATTGACCGTTCAAGAACAACATCTGGAAAAAGAATTAGAAATACAACAAAGAGAGAAAAAGACAACTATAATTGATTTAAACAAACTGATTAGGGCAAAAAATGCACACGTTCTCGATTTAATAAAAGAAGCTGCAGATCTGAAAAGATTGGAAAGTCAATATAAAGAAGCAGCAATAGAAATTATATTCGCTGAAACAAAGGAACTTCGACAAGATGTGGTAAAATTTGAAGATGTCGTTCTAAAATCGGCTAAATCAAAGCTTGAGGCTGTTGAATTTCTTAAACAATTTGAAGGAAGCCGTATACCAAATAAAGATGAAAAAACAAAAATTAAAAAAAAGAAAGATTTTCTTGAACAAGTGGAACATCAAGAAAACAAACTCAAAAAAATAAAGGAAATCCTCGCTGAGCAAGAAAAAGCATTGATTCCGGAAGTCTTAGATTATCACATTTCTATGTCTTACGTTCCTCTGAATATTGCTTTAAATCCAGACCAAAGAGAAAAATTAAAGGGATTAAAAAAAGAATATGAACTGGCTGAAAAGTTATTAAATGAAAAATATAAACCCGGATCTTATTTATTGACACCGCCTCACCCCAATGAGGAATTTGATACATCCTCAGAATGGGTTGTCCAAACACCTCCATTGAGGCAGTTATTGCTTGAATTAGATAATCATATCGGTGAAATCAATCAAGAAATTGAGCAAATTGCAAAAACAATTGGCAAAACAACACATGAAATGGATGAAATCATTCATTCGATTCAGGATCAATTATCGCTTTGTAAAAAAACCTTAGATGAAACTAAAAGGTGCAAGATTTCTATCGATAATGTTTTAGAGCAACAATCGCGAGCAGAAAAACAGCTTCTGGAACACAATATTTTTCTTGATGAAAGTTCTAAAATGCGTTTACTTGAAAATAATTTTAATCTAAGCGGCCTCCTCGAAATACAAAAAGGATCAAATTTTTCTACAACCATGCATTTTGATCCTCCCAAATTTTATGATAAATATAACGATTTACTACTGCAGCGAACAGATCGGTTGGGGGTTGATTCAAACGAAAAAATCATCAGTCTATTAAATGATTCTGCCTATGCTGCTGTGATGAATGAGGCAAAACAGACTAAGGATAGAGGGCTCATCTTATGACAAATCACTTGATTGTTAGAGCACAATATGTCAATAACCATTTGATTATTACTTCTGATGATGCAGCCGTCAACGATGATTTATTAATTAAGCAAAAAATAGCCCTATTGGCTAAGGAAATTTTTTCTGCAGCAGATAGCGACAAATTAAATAAACAAATCAATTTTTATTTTAATGAAAATAAAATCACTGCTGTTATAAAAAAAAATAATAAATTAAGTGAATATAATTTATCTGCTAATATTAATGTTTTGCAGCGCGCGGAAGAGTTAGCTCAATTAATTAGCAAGATCAAAAGCAATCATTTAGAAACAAGTAAAGAATCAAACCAAAGGACACCGTTTTTTTTATTGAAAAATTCTTTAGTTTCAATTCTGTTTAGATGGATTGAACGCAGTTACCTTTATACTTTTACACTCGAACCACAAGTAGATGGAATCACTCATTCTTTTTTTGAAAATTCTGTAAATGAAATAAATATGAAAGTGCGATGGAGAACAAGTCATCAATTTCTTTCCAACACAGTCGATGAACTTTATCGACAGTATAATGAAGGGCGAAAGGATGAACTCTTTTCTAGAGATGAGCTGTATCAATTAATTTCCAAAAAATTAGAAAAATCATTCTCCTCTCATTTCTTTGCAATCACACACACAATCATCAATAAAGAGGAAATGAAAGTATTGAGAAATGAAAGAAAACTCTTTGAGGCAATTTCTTTACTTCAAAAGTGTAAAAATGAGGAAGAAATTCAAGAGGCAGACAGATATTGGTCTGAAACAATCGATAGAATTCCGGCTCTTGATTTTCCCATCGAACAACTCGCCTTAACTGAATCAAATATTCAAACTGAAAAAAAATTAATATTATCTTGGGACCGCATTTTAAAAGATCTAAGGGAAAAAGGGGGACTAAATAAAATTGATGATGATAAAAAGCAACCGGCAGAACTGATAAAACAAATTCGCTTTGCTGATGCTTATATTCATGCGTGTCAACTTCTACCAAAAGAGTTTCGAGATATTTTTCAGGAATTTCATGTTTTAGATACTCAAAGAATTGAAAGTTTTATTCATAAACAACCTAATATTTTTGAGTTAAAATCGATTGCGAGAAATCAACTAGGAAAGAAAAGAGAAGAGGTTTTCCTGAAGTGTATTCGCCCAATTATCGATAAAAAAGAAGAAGAATTATTAGCAAAACACTTGGATTTTCTACCCATTCTGCAGATGATTGCAGATCCTAACTCTAAAGAAATCAATGATCTAGTCGATGAAATGGAGAAGAGTCTTGCAAAAGAAATAACAATGGATGTTCGGGAGAAATTGGATCTTACAAGGGAAAAATTAATTGACTTCTTAATTTTTGATTTTGAAAGGATAGGAATTGAATATTACTTAATTTCGAATGCACAAATTCTACATTTGAGGCAAAAAAGAGAATCATTGACAATCAAAAACCAACAAACTGAACAAATAAACCAACAGATGAATGAAGCAATAGCTTTACATTCAAAAATAAATGAAATAGACACGAAGTTGAAAAAATCAAATCCCTTGAATATTGAAGAAAAAAAATCGACATTGCTCAATGATTATCAGCAATTGACAATTAATCTAAATGCTCTAAAAGAAGAGATTTTTGAAAATGTATCCATTTTAGATTTTCCTATAGATGCTTTGGTGAAGCCTACAATCACTCTAAGCAATCAAAATCTTATGATTGATCTATGGGGTACTTTAATTAAAAAAATGGAAGACTTTAGAAGCAAATCAACAGATGCTGATGGTCAAATCCATTTTAAAATGAAAGTCCTCAAACGCTTGTTTTTAAATCTTTCAACACCAAGCAAATTCAAATACCAAATTGGGATGCAATTAGATCGATTTGATAAACCGAAAGACGAGGCAATCGAATGGATGAACCTTGTGTATCAAACGGCAAACCAAGAGGGTGCTGGCATAGCGCAATGGCGCCAAGATATTCAAAAAATACAACTGTCAGGGATTCGGTTTGATCAATTAGCTGCAATGCCTATCACCTCTACAAATGCCGATCTTGCTTTTGATCTTTGGTCGCATTTACTCAATGAAAGTTTGAAGCCATTCGAAAGTGATCTCGAGTGGATTCAATCAACAAAATTCATGAAGAATTTAGATGCCGAAAAGGTGAAAAAATATGAGGAGGCTCTTTTTTGTCATGAAAATTTATTGGAAGCATTAAGGAATATTACAGACCCCTTGATGATTGAAAAAATACAACCTCTTTTCGGGCTTGCTGATAAGGTGATATCCTTAAAAGTAAAAAATCAAATTATCTCCGCAAGCAAGACGCTTTTTCCTCTGGACAAAACGCTTGAATTAACACCTGTAGAGTTAATTATAGGAGATGTACAAACAAAAACTTCGCCTTCAAAGGAACTCTATCGAAAGAAGGAAGATAAACAATTAAATCCTTATGAAATTCAAGGCCTCCTACTTCTTACCAAAGCATTAGCAAGTATCGAATGCCGAAAGGAAAGCTTGTTATCCACTGAAGAAACTAAACAATTAGAGGAATTTATACATACTGCAAGAAAATCAGGAAAAAAAAGTCAAATATTAAAAAGTAAATTAGATGAAATGGTGAAAATTAACACATCAGACATCTTATCGACAATTAAGAATAAAATTTTAGGAATAGATGATCATCCCTATAAACATATTCCCTATGGGATCAGCATGCATGCAGTGGAAATCATCTTAGGTGTGACTAAAGAATCCAAATATGACAATCAAGTGAAAATTTTGGCTGATAAATTGGAGAATATTTTAGATAAAATCGATAAAGGAGAAAGCGTTCCTATTGATGAAAAAATGACATACAAAGAATTGGGAACTTTGACCAAAAGCATTAATAGAAGTAATCTTTTGGTCCATTTAAAAGATGTGATTACCAATGAAAATAATCCATTTAACACTTTCAATCAAAATTCCAAAAGGGCTCAAGGGCTTTTTGTTCGCCTCAATCAAAAACTGAACGAGCAAGCCGCTTATAGAGATGGGGATTTACTGACAGAAATAGGGACAAAGGAACACGCTTTTTGGGATCACCGAACAACCTCTATAGAGTTTCTCCAGTTTAAATTAGTCAGCCCATTTTCACATGCAGCTACCATTTATATCGAAAAAAATCAGAATGGTAAAAGTCAAATCAAACTCTCAGAGGTTTTAGGAGAATATCGTCAAAATGACTTTCAGTTTAAGGATGCTATTTGTTCAGAAGTGTGGCAATTGGATGTTTCTAAAATGATTCTCGAAAAAGAAAAGAATTTTTTGAGAAAAGCTTATGGAAACGATTGGAATAAAATGATCCAAGAAAAATATGAATCATTAGTAAATAATATCCATAAAAATAAAAACAAACAATTTAACGATCTAAAAAATTCTTGGGTGCGTAGATTTGAAGCCGGTAAAGCCGATTATATCCTAGGGAGCCATGTTAGGAAAGGGGAAACGGAGTTTAAGCTCTTAGCAAAACAGATTTTGGGGGAAACTAAGGATAAGGAAGATCATTTGGATGAGATGATCTGTTCTGAATTTGTCACTAGCACCACCCTCGTAGCTCTTTTCCAATTAAATCAGCAACTCTCTCAAGAAGTTGGCGATTATCTCATTAATAACAAACAAAGGGAAGAAGGGGAAAGAATAAAAAGGGAGGAAAACATCCTTGAATTACCAATTAGCAGCAAAGAAGATTTAAGCCGCGTCCATCCCGGAAGAATGATCGATCTTTTTAAAAAGAAACAATGCATCAAGCATTTAGATCCTCCCGCAATCATTCAAGAAGTTGTCCGACATTAGTTTTTCTTAATGCGAATTTTGGATAAGGAATGCAGCTCATTCGAGAAAAAATTTTCAAAGCTGGAAGAAAAGATCCTCGAAGGAGACCATTCCTTATCCAAAACTCGCGTTTCTTAATGCCAAATTTCCGAGTTGTCCACAGGCGGCCATGATCGACTGACCTTTGGTTTTTCTCACTAAGACGCGATAGCCTGCTTTAATCAAGGACTCTTTGAAGGCTGCAATCGCGGCAGGTTCTGAAGATTGGAATCGATCGCGACTTTGGGGATTGTAAGGGATGAGGTTAATTTTAACATTTAACCCCTGCAGATAGCTGGCAAGCTCAGCAGCGTGTTCTGGATGATCATTAAAATTGCGTAGCAACACATAGGCGATCAAAACACTTTTTTTTCTTTTTTCGTTGAAGGTTTGAATGGCGCAATAGAGGTCTTGCATGGAATGTTTTCGATTGATCGGCATTAATCGGTTGCGGAGTTGATCATTTGGGGCATTCAAAGAGAGAGCTAGATTGGGAATAGCTCCTGGGTGGTCAGTCAGACGATGGATTTCTTCCACCCGCCCGCTTGTTGAAATGGTAATATTTTGCGGCCCAAAGCCAAATCCATGAGGATCGATAAACACTTTGATTGCCTCCATCACTGCATCGTAATTGTCAAAAGGCTCTCCCATGCCCATAAAGACCAAGTTGCGAACTGAAGCTTTTAGAATAAAACGGGCGATAAATACCTGGGAGACGATTTCACTTACTGTTAAATGCCGAATGAGACCCATTCTTCCTGTTTCACAAAATGTGCAGCCCATGCGGCAGCCCACCTGGGAAGAAAGGCAAAGAGTACCACCCGCCTGCATGGGAATAATCACACTTTCAATGTCTAACTGATCTTGAGTTTTTATAAGAAATTTTGTTGTATTGCCCTCTTGATGCTTTAGTACATCGTCCCCTAAATCTCTTGAATTTAGGGGACGATGTACTAGGTTTAAAGCGGGAATAGTCCAATCAACAGAGGAGCAAATAGTATCAAAAAGTTTTTTTGCGTTGGCAAAGGCGGGATGTTGACCAAGCAAGAGTCCTGTGCGGAACCACTCTTGATAGATGAGAAGAGCATGCTGTGCACCTTTTCCCAAAGTCTCTATCATCTGTTTTTGAAATTGTTCCGACGTATAAGAAAGGATGGAGGGTTTCATAATAGATATAAATTTGCACCGAAGAGGGCTCGAACCTCCAACCACCCGGTTCGAAGCCGGGTACTCTATCCATTGAGCTATCGGTGCTTGTGTATTAACAGATGGCTCACTAATATATTAGGGAGATAAATATAAGTCTAGGATTTTGAATAATGCATCCTATTATTTCTTCCGAGGGGGTTATTCTTCGGATGATACCCTTTAAAGATTACCATCAGATTGTTACTCTGTTTACACCTTTATCCGGATTGATAAAAATATTTTATCGCGGAAATGCAAGTTTATCTAAAAAAGGAAGCTTTGTTCCATTGACGAAAGTGGAAGTGGCCTATAAAGAAAAAAATGGTGAAATTTTTAGTTGTTTCGGGCTTAACTGCATCGATTCATTTCGTGATTTGCGGCAACAATTTTCTTTTTTAGAAGTGGGTTGTGAATTATTACAGGGGATTCTCGATTCTCAGCTGGCAGGCAAAGAAGCCCCTCTCATCTATGCCCTTCTTCTTTCTTATCTCAAAAAAATTCCATTGATTTCAAACCCCTCGATTTTGAGTGCTAGTTTTGAATTAAAATTATTAAAACACGATGGCTTATTACATGTTCCTTTTAGTTGCACAGAGTGTGGTGAAAGATTAGAAGAAGGGTATATTCATGGGATTGAGAAAGGGTGTACCCTTCATCGCCCTCCAGGCAGTCAATTTTGGGAGGCATTTGAACTTAATGCATTGTACCAATTGGCAGAAACTCAAAGTTTTTTGCAACTCTCCCAAATAGAGGTAAGTCCCTTTTTCAGAGAGAAAATTTCCCGTTTCTTTAGATCTTCTTGCCAACAATAACTAGAAGCTGCTATCCTGTTTTTTTGAATTAGACTTTTTTCAAAACTCGCTTTGTTTGTTTTTCAAGCAAATGGAGTTTATTAAGCGAAAGTGGCGGAATTGGTATACGCGCTACTTTGAGGTGGTAGTGAGGGTTTCCTCGTAGGGGTTCAAGTCCCCTCTTTCGCAATAGACATCTTGCATAACCACATTTTCGTGCCCGTGCGCGTGCCCGTGCCCGAAATATTAAATTCTCATATGATTAAACTACTAAAGTCGGCTATATCAAAGTCGGCTATATCTTCGGGCAAGGGCACGGGCACGAGATTTAGATTATGGAAGGTCTTGTAGAATGGAATGCCGAGCCTATTGTACTGCATCTGCATACCTGATTAAAGCTCTTTTTGAGTATTTCAAACAGGTGGGCGCCAATGTCACTCTTTATCGAGATGTTATCCACTTTAATGTTCCGGGAGAAGGATTAGGAGATATCTTTTTTTTCCCCTATGGAGCCACTGTTTTTTGGGGTCTTTCGCTTGAAAGATGCCATACCTTTCTCGATCAGATTAAAGAATACGAAGAACAACCTCTAGATGAAATTGAGACCGACGAGTTTACATTTACTCAAGGGGATGTCCCAAAAATTGTCGAAGATGAAATTATTTTACCAAACCTCGATCTTTTAAGCCGTTTGGCTGTCTCCCATGGGTTAGCTCAATCAGTAAAACTCGGAACATTTGAAAACGCTTTGCGTAAAACCTTTAGCCATACAAAAAAAATCCCCGAAGAGCTGGCCAAGCATGGCCATATTTCTCTTTCTCGCAGAGAAATCCGTAGAAAAATGGGCGAGTTATTTATTGAACGCAATTCCATCAATTTGCATGTTGATGTGTTAGATACACCGGAATTTTTTTGGGAATATTCTGAACTTGAACCGCTCTATGCAATGACTGCAAATTATTTGGATTTAGAATCACGAGTTGAAGTGCTCAATCAGCGCTTAGATGTTATCCATGAGTTATTTGAAATGCTTGGCAATGAGTTAAATCATCAGCATTCCAGCCGCTTAGAATGGACAATCATCGGTTTAATTATAATGGAAGTTCTCTTAACATTGTCAAGGGACGTTTTTCGGCTGATTTAGAGTTCTACTATTTATTTTCATTGCTGAAAATGAAAGTCATATGATGTGGACTGTAAACAGCGGTTCTTTCTTCTTCTGTATCGGATTGTTCAGGAAAGATAGAGGGGTCGTTTTTGTATGTATTTAGTTTTTCGTTGACCTTGTTAAGGGCGAGCGTCACCACGCGTTCAAGCCGGATGGTAGTAGCTAACATATCTTCTGTCTTATCCACTTCATAAGCAAATCCAGTTCTGTTATAAAGATGAGACTCAACGATACGTATTTCAGATGAAGATCGCTTTGTTGAAGTTTGAGCTTGGGTTTCTTCTAAAAAATGTCGAGTTTTCACTCCCAATTTCGTTGGATTGGTCATTTTTTCTCCGGAAACAGTTTTTTGTTCTGCTTCGAGTTCATCGATGATGTATAGAGCTCTTGTTGAAGAATTGAGAATCGAATCAAATGGGATGGTTTCTTGGTTTTTTTGACGGGCAATTTTTACAGCTAAAATTTCTTCATCTAAACAAATCTCTGTCCATTCTGAAAAAACAGTCAGTTCAAGCCAATTGTTTTTCATGTATTTAATCACACTTTTACATGAAGGAAAATTTTCTGGATTAGTCGTCTTTAGTTTTTCTCCTCCTTCACTAACGAGAATTTTTATATTTTTTGTTTTTTCATTGATGAATTGAGAAATAGAGTTGATATTTTTTTTACAGATATTTTTTTCTTTTTCAGAAAGTTCGATTTTGTTTAGATTTTTATGTTCTTGTTCTAGGATTTTGTCTTTTTCAAAAATTTCATTTTGTATCTCTCTCATCGCTTGAATGCGCGTTTGCCAGTCTGATATCCATTGGACTGTTTTTTCGTCTTTGACATCATCAATTTCAAGTCTCTTTTCAATATCTTTCCAGGACTTTGATTGACGAAAAAACAAAGCGCATTGGGTATGTTTTGAGCTATCTAAACCCGGTTCTTGTGTTGTATATAATTTAAAGACGTCTTTTACAATTTTCCGATAAAGTTTTTTATCTGTATCCGACAAAGAAGAGTATCTAGACGTTTGTTCAACGGCATTAGTTACACCTGAAAACATAGAGAGCAACTGAGCAATTTGACCGATCAAAATCATAAAAACATCTCCTTATCAAAAGTACAATTTTATTTATTGGAATGTATATTGTCAATGACTAAAAATAAATGTTTTTATTAATTTTTTGTAAAGATTTAACTGTTTTTTACTTATTTGCTTCAATTAGTTTTTTATTTTTATAAATAGAAAATAAACTATTAAATGAAAAGAAAAGAATCCCAAAGATACATAATTGAAATGATAGTTGAAATAATTGATTGATAAAAAACTCATTAAAATAGGATTCCGAAAAAATAGGGAGGTTGACTAATTTGCGAAAAAAGTAACTGCCGCATGATGCAAAAAGGGTGCTATAAATCATCTGTAAAGCTTGATGATGAAGATCGCGATTGAAAATGGGGAATTCCTTCCGATTTAATCGCCATCCCAGATACAAAAAATTTACCCAGGCACTGACACTAGTCGCTATTGCAACACTGATTGCCCCCCACTCTAAAAAAAAGATGCAAAAGGAATTAAGGATGACATTCAAGATCATGGTAGCAAAGGAAGCGATAGCCGGAAGGATGTAGTTGCTTTTTGCATAGCTAGCGGGGGCAAGGACCAAAATTAAAGCTGATGGAATCAACCCCACACCATATGCCCACAA
This sequence comes from Parachlamydiaceae bacterium, assembly GCA_025451995.1. Lineage (GTDB taxonomy): Bacteria > Chlamydiota > Chlamydiia > Chlamydiales > Parachlamydiaceae > JANWJE01. The sequence goes on from JANWJE010000131.1 coordinate 31,886, forward strand.
GCACTGGGTTGTCTGTATAGATGCGCTTAAGTCAAAATCACCATGTCCATATAAAAAGATCACTGAAAGATCGCCATAAAGAAAAATCAAAGCTGTTAATGGCAACATAAAAGACCAAGTTCTCAAGAGAGCATCATGTAAAAAATGGCAATAATTTTCTTTATTATTTGTTTTAATGGCTCTTGCTAGAGGTGGGAGGATGGCCCCGGCAATAGCAATGCCAAATAAAGCGAGAGGGAGTTGTTCTATTCGTATTGCATACCAGAGGAAAGCGGGACCCTCGATATCAGCAAAGCGTGCAAACAATGTGTCGATTGCATTATTGAATTGAGAAGAGGCGACGCCGACTAGCCCAAGTGCAAGCGGCTTCCCTAAAGCTCGTATATCCCTTGTATCGATAGAAGCAAATGTAAAAGAATGCTTTAACTTCACCCAAACAGCAGGGACTGTTATCGCCCATTGGCAGATGCAAGCGACTATAATTCCGAGCGATAGTAATGGCATTGCTTGCTCGGCATCTAATCCTTTAAGGCATAACACCGCAATAACCCAAACACTATTGAAAGCTACAGGAGCTGCACTTGGGATAAAATAATTTTTTTCACATTGGAGAAAAGAGCTATTAATTCCATATAAACAGATGAATAATAGACTCGGCAACATGTATAGCGTTAAAGAAACAATTTCTTTATTTGCCGGTTGTAAATCGCCCCAATGGAGGATAGATCCTAAGACTAAACAGGTCAATCCTATCAATAGAAGAAGAAAGATGGTAAGCGTTGCATTCAAATCGCGAAAAAAAGACATGGCCCTTTGTTCGCTTTTTTGGCGTAAATTTTCAAACTCAGGAATAAAAGCAGATTGCAAAGCCCCCTCACCAAACAAACGTCTTAATAAATGTGCAAATCGAAAAGCCACCATGAAGGCGGCGACTGAGGGCTGAGTGCCAAAGGCATATGCCATAGAAATATCGCGCAGCATTCCAGTGAGGCGACTGAGCAATGTCCCTGAAAAAAAACGATGCGATGAACGGCGAATGCTTTCTAAGGTATCTTTCATGGAGGTATCAAATATTTTAATGAAAATAGATCATTCGTGCCCATGTCCGGGCCCGAATAGCAATTTTTCTTTGTTGTGTCTATTTTATATTCCAACCAACATTATTTACAATAACAGGGCTCCTTGTTAAGATATTCCCTATGAATCAAATTTCTTATCTCGGCGCACACACATCTACTGCGGGGGGGATCCATCGCGCGTTGCTCGAAGGCATTGAAATAGGTGCAACAACCATTCAATTGTTTACGAGCAATCAAAAACAATGGAAAGGGCGGTCATTAACTCACGACATGATTGAAGAATGGAATCGCACCCTTCAAGAAACAGATCTTAAGCATATCATGAGCCATGATAGCTACCTCATTAATTTGGGAAGCCCACGTCCGGAAATTCTAGAGAAAAGTCGTCGGGCATTTAAAGAAGAAATTTCCCGGTGTATCGATTTAAAGATTCCCTATTTAAATTTTCATCCCGGTGCAGCACTGGATGGAGATATTCAAGAATGCCTAGACTTGATTATAAAAAGTTTATTATTGATGGCACCCGATTTAAAAAATGGGGGAACGAGGGTTTTGCTTGAGACAACTGCCGGGCAGGGATCCTCCGTTGGACATCGGTTTGAACATTTAGCGTACATCATTGAAAATGTGAAAGATGAGCTCCCCATTGGCGTATGTATAGACACATGCCATATTTTTGCTGCAGGTTATGACATTCGCACGCCAGAGGCTTGGGAAAAAACATTGTCTGAATTTAATCATGTGGTGGGACTTCCTTTTCTCTATGCCTTTCATCTCAATGATTCATTAAAAGAATTAGGCTCTCGGGTAGATAGACATCAGCCTATAGGAGAGGGAAAGATTGGAATAGAAAGTTTTCGCTTTTTAATGAACGATAATAGAACTCGTCATTTGCCAAAATATCTCGAGACCCCCGGTGGGAAGGAATTATGGAAGAAAGAAATTCAAAATCTTAGGGCTACAGTATTATGCGCATAAAAATTAAAGACATTAAATATCCAAAACCGGGTTATCCCTCTTTAGTGGGTCAAGAGATCACTGTAAAAGGGTGGGTAAGGACGGTCCGAAACCAAAAAACATTTAGTTTTGTTGAAGTCAATGATGGCTCAACCCTATCCAATTTTCAAATCGTTCTCACCCCTGAAGTTAAAGGTTACGACCATTTAATTGCACAACTGTCTAATGGATGTTCCATTTCCGCAACCGGAAATCTGGTGGAGAGCCAGGGGAAAGGGCAAGCGTTAGAAATGCATGCGGTCTCCTTAGATCTCATAGGGAAATGCGATCCCGAAACATACCCTATGCAAAAGAAAAGGCATACATTTGAATTTTTAAGAACGATCGCACACTTACGCCCAAGGACAAATACCTTTGGAGCAGTGACTCGGGTAAGAAATGCGCTCAGTTTGGCAACACATCTTTTTTTCCAAAATAGGGGTTTTATGTATATCCAAACCCCTATCATCACAGGTGCTGATTGTGAAGGTGCAGGAAAGATGTTTCAAGTGACAACAATGGACCTCAATCAACCCCAAAAGGATCCTCAAGGGAAAATTGATTATAATCAGGATTTCTTTGGAAAGCCTTCCTATTTGACGGTATCCGGACAACTCAATGGTGAAATTTTTGCTTGTGCTCTCTCTGATATTTATACCTTTGGTCCCACTTTCCGAGCAGAAAATTCTAATACTTCAAGGCATCTGGCCGAATTTTGGATGATCGAGCCTGAAATGGCTTTCGCAGACCTCAATGATGATATGGATTGTGCTGAAGCTTATTTAAAATATGTGCTGAAATATCTTTTGGACAATTGCCAAGAGGATATGGAGTTTTTTGATAAGTATATTTCCAATGGTCTCCTCGAGCGCTTAGATCATATTGTCAAGACTCCGTTTGAGAGGTCCACCTATACATATGCCATCCGCATTTTAGAAAAAGCTGAAAAAAAATTTGAATTTCCTGTGAAATGGGGCCTTGATCTTCAATCTGAGCATGAGCGCTATCTCGCTGAAGAATATTTTTGCAAACCGGTGATTATCACTGACTACCCAAAAGAAATTAAAGCCTTCTACATGCGCTCAAATGAGGATGGCAAAACAGTTGCAGCCATGGACGTTCTTTTCCCAAAAATTGGAGAAATCATCGGCGGCAGCCAAAGAGAGGAGCGCTTAGATGTGCTCGAATCAAAAATGAAGCAGTTGAATCTGCATCCCGACGATTATTGGTGGTATCTGGAACTTAGGAAATATGGGAGCGTTCCACACGCAGGATTTGGCGCAGGATTTGAGCGGCTCATTCAATTTGCCACCGGCATGGAAAACATTCGCGATGTGATCCCATTCCCGCGCTACCCGGGCAAAGCTGATTTTTAATGAGAAAAATAATTAAGGGTATTAAAAATCTAAGCGCGCCAAAGTTCCGGGGTTGAGCGGTCGCAAGAAGCTGCTCTTGCCGCGAAGCCTCCAGCCATAGACGTAAGCCGTTCTCACTACTCATATTTTTTTTGATCATACCACAGGCTCACGCCTGTGGCTACATCCACAGGCTCACGCCTGTGGCTACATCCACAGGCTCACGCCTGTAGCTACATCCACAGGCTCACGCCTGTGGCTACATCCACAGGCTCACGCCTGTGGCTACATCCTTCAGCCGCATTCGCGGCTAAC
>JANWJE010000132.1 GCA_025451995.1 Parachlamydiaceae bacterium
CTGCCTCATCGACGGACACATGTTCTTGATTTAATAAAATGGAATAATAGGCTTTCCGCACTTCAAACAAAAGATCGCATATTTTTTCTCTCACCTCTAAACGCAATATTTCCCATTGGATTTGAGAGCCTTTGTAGTCATAAAACCCCACCCGATCGTACAATGGTTGAGTTAATCGGATGGCATTATCAAACGCATGCCCCTCTTTGGTTAAATTGATTTCGCCGCTATAATCTAACTTAGGTTTAAAATAAGCTTGCGATGCTTTGTAACCATAATAGCCCTGTTCAAGTCTATGCAAACTCGCATTGAGTTCATAATTATTTTGAATTGCCAAATTTTCAGCATCTTTCAAGGTGATGCTAATCGGTTCTTGGGCTGTTAAATGGAAGATACACAAAGTGAATAATAAATATTTCATATTCTATATGTTGTTTTTATGTTCTAGGACATTAGTACACTGTCAAGGTTAAATTGATGGTTTTGGCTGCGTCAAAGCCCCGGGGTTGAAAGATCGTAAGAGGCATTGTATTGATCTTATACTACGCCTCTTACGATCTTTCAACCGCGGGAGCTTTCACGCAAGCCAAAACCATCAATTTAATCTTGACAGTGTACTAGTATCTGAGGCAATTTGACCGTCATGGATGTGGACGCAACGGTGAGCTCGCTTTGCAATGCCTGGTTCATGGGTGACCAAAATGATTGTTGTTTGGTTGCTTTGATTAATTTCAAAAAAAAGATCGATAATCTTAGTTGCATTTTCAGAGTCTAAATTTCCGGTGGGTTCATCGGCCAGCAACAGTGGAGGGTTCATCGCCAATGCCCGCGCGATAGCCATTCTTTGTTTTTGACCACCTGATAATTGGGAGGGATAGTGGTATAAACGATGTTCCAACCCAACAAGTGTGAGAAGCTCTATCGCTCTGGCAACAGCCTCTTTCTCAGAAATTCCACCATAAAGTTGAGGTAAAACAACATTCTCAATCGCGTTTAAATCATTGAGCAAATGAAAATTTTGGAACACAAATCCAATTTTTTGATTCCGAATGAACGCCAGCTGTTTTTGACTGCAATTTGTTATTTCTTCAGAATCTAAAAAAAATTCTCCGCTTGTCGGTAAATCCAAGCACCCGAGCAAATGCATCAAGGTTGTTTTTCCGGAACCTGAAGTTCCAGTAAAAGCGACTATCTCCCCTTTATCAACGATTAAATCAATTTCATTCAAGGCAACAAGCGAATACTCACCATTCTTAAAAATTTTGGTCAGTTTTTTTGTGTGTATTAAAGGATTTTTCATGGTTTAAATCGTTTGTAGCGCTTCTACTGGTTGTACTTTAGATGCCTTGAAGGCTGGATAAAAACCAAAGAAAAGACCGACACTCAAAGTCGTCATTAAAGCTAATATAATGGGTTTTTCATTAATAATTCCCTGAAATTCTGTAAATGAGCTTAATAGATAGGATCCGGCAACACCGGAAATGATACCTACGAATCCTCCCACCAAGCAAAGGAGAACCGACTCAATGAGAAATTGAATGAGAATCTGAAAAGATGTTGCTCCTATGGCCATTTTTATCCCAATTTCCTTCTTTCTTTCGGTCATCGCAACTAACATGATATTCATAATCCCAACTCCCCCGACGATCAATGAAACGCTAGCTGCAATGAGTAAAAACTGGTTAAATAATTGCGATGATTTTTGAATGGCATCCATAATGGCCTGCAAATCCCAAATCGTAAAATCATCAGAATCGCCCTCTGCTAGCTGATGATTAAAACGAAGCAATCTCCGAATTCCAGAAACTAATTTAGTAAAATTATGCCCTTCCTTTGGCAACACTAATATTTTATGAAGAGAGTTGTTTGAATTAGGTTCAATTAATTTTTGCCAAACAGAGTTAAAAGGGACGATGATATCGAGATTTGGATTATGTGGTCGATTCATTTTTTTGGGCAAATCATCAAATACTCCTAAAATTTGAAAGGGGCGCTTCGCTATGAGAATGATTTTTCCAATTGGGTCTTTTTCATGGAAAAGCTCCTTTGCCACTTCAGAACCCAAGATAGCAACTTGCGCTTCCAATTGATCGTGATATGAAGTAAATGCTATCCCTTTTGCTATCTGCCTGGATTCAATTTTAAAATAATCTGCCGTTACACCTTGCACTTCAACGACAACTTGGTTTTCTTTATATTTTGCTATTTCTTTTGACTCTATTCCTGGGCTAATCGCCCGGATATTGGGAATGAGCTTGTCTATGGCTTGATAATCTTCATATTGCAGATTTTTTTCTCTTTTTTTTGAACGTCTTGCCTCCCCTTTTGTCATATAATTGCCGGGAACGATGATGATAGAATTTTCACCCATTCCCATAATTTCTTTTTTCAGTCTTTCATTGGCTCCCTCCCCAATTGCCATGGTGATCGTCATAGAAGCAATTCCAATCACAATTCCAAGCAGGGCTAAACCGGATCGAATGGGATGCCGCTTGATGCTAAGCATTGCCATTTTTAAAAAAATCAAGGGCGAGGTTTTTTTAGATTTTACGGAAGGCTTTTTCATAGATCTTTTTCATTTCATCATCTTCAAGAACTTCAACAACGCACTCTTCATCTCCATTTAAGCCCGATTTAATCTCATAACAAAAATGATCTGTAATTCCTACCTCGACGGGAATTTCTTTAAAACGATTCTTTTCTACGATCCATATGAACTCTATTTTCCCCTCTTTAGACTCTTTTAAATCGTCTTTTTCCTCTGCGTCTAAAGGATCGATGTCATAACTCAGTAAATCTGCAATGGGTTTTAAATGTTCCTCGCGAATCAAAAAAGCGCGTGATGTGACACTTAACGCTGATTTAACGGACGCTGCATCGATCGACGCTGTCACATTCATACCGGGTCTTAAAAGCAATTGTGGGTTATCTATGTATGCTTTAGAGAGATAAATACAGCCATCATCATCGTCTTCTACAGCGACAAAGCTAACATTATTAATGACAGAGTTAAATGTGCGATTGGGATAGGTATCGACGATCATTTGAACAGGCTGTCCCTTGGAGACTTGTCCAATATCTTTTTCGCTAATTTCCAATTCTGCTTCAATTTTTTCGATATCGGGGACTAAAGTTAATAATTTCCCTTCATCGATATCAGAAGTCACTTTATCCCCTTTTGAGACCACGATATGGATGACAATTCCATCACAAGGTGAATAGACTTTACAATTTTGACAAGAAATCAATTCTTTATCGTAATCTGCTTTTAGGCTTTTAACCTCTGCTAATGTCGTTAAATAATCTTTTTTTGCCTCTTCTAGTTCAGATTCTGAAATAAATTGCTCATAATGAAGCTGTTGCTTTCTTTTATACTGCGCATCATAAAAGTCAAGTTCTGCTAAGGCCTTTTCATAAGCACCCTCGGCAGCCCTAAGCTCAGTATCTCCAAGCCCTGTATCAATCTCCATGAGAAGCTGCCCTTTGTTCACTTTATCATTTTCCTCAACGAAGATGGCCTTAACTTGGCCAGTGACAAGGCTTCCAATATTGATTTGATCTTTGACTTTTAACTTACCAGTGGCTGAAATGACCTGCTTAATTGTCTTTTCTTTTGGTTTTTCTGTTTCAAACAATTCATCAAAGGCAATCGCGGGGGTTGAAAAAAAGTAATACACAGGGAATGCCACAAGAGAGAAAATAATCAGGGCGACAAGAATATATTTTAAATACTTCATAACTATCTCATATCAATCGAAATGAAGTATTTTAGAACCAATTGCTTTTATTTACAATCCTAACCTGCCAATACTGCCGTTTGGCAATCGGGATCCAGTTTTTTTTTCTTTTTTGGACTGACTTTTGGCATAGGTAAAGCAATCGTGCCAGTGATAAATCTATAGACAAAACAATTATCCAATCGCTCAAGCCTTCTTTCAAGGGATTTATCTCTAACAAAATACGATTGGAGATGCTCAGGGATCTCATAGGTAGACAAAAATTGACGAAGGCAAAAACGGGCCCCCGGTTTTGCTGTTTTGACGATTCCTTCAAGCAATCTTACAAAATCAGAGTAGCTCAAATATGAGGGAACATCGGATAATGAGAAAATATCGAATGTTGGCTTTTTTATCGATTCTAAATAAGAAATGACATTTGCTGTTTTGATTTCAAGACATGCCAACCGCTGCTTGATTGCCCGTGTACCTTCCTCTGTTAAATACGGTGGATATGCTTCTGAAGAAACGCGCCCTCTTAATATCAGCGAAAGGAGTGGGTTCTTTTTTGCTAATTCTCGTTCAAGTGTGGCATAAATTCGATCATAAATGTAATCGCCGGGTTTGATATCTTTACCATAATTGATTAATCCAGGATCTTCAATAATCACTCTGGATAAGAAGGTATTTAAAACAAGGTTAAATAATTTTCTAAGAAGAGGCCTATCCCATTCATCTCGAAGGAATTTGCGTTGATCTTCGATATTGTTAAAGGAAAATAATCGTTTGATTTTTTTTCCCCTAAAAACAGCAAAAAATCTTGAGATAAAGTACGTTAACCTCTCCAACGTCCCTTGGTATAAAATCCCCTTTACAATCTTTTTTTGATGGGCATTCCAATATTTTGCAGCTTCCTCATTCATAAAAGGAAGAAGATTTTTTAAAATCAAATGACGGTTTCTCCCTTGATTTGCACCAATAAAAGAGAGATATTCTTTATATTCAAGAACTTGCAATGCAGATGCTTTGAGTTGTAAAAGATGATTTTGAAGAGGATTAGCATCTACGGAAACTATTTTTTGACATTCTCTTTTCAACAAATTAAGAGGCCTATCCCCACTGGCAGTGATGCATAATATGGTGTCATTGGGTTGAATATCAAGAGCTTCTTCTTCTGTTCTCCAATCTTCATTTCCAAAACTATAGCGCAACAATGAAAAAAATTTTCCCATGTTTCTTTTCCTTACATATTGTAGTGATCTTTATTTTTCCGCGGTTTTAATTCAATCAAGGTATCGATAAATTCATTAAATTGTTTTTTCTCAAGCAGCAGCGTGATGCTTTTTTTATTAATTCCTATATTCGTTGCGAAATCATCGACAAAAAGCAAAAGATTATCTCTTTCCCCCTCCTCCCTAAGACTGTCTGTCAATCCCTTACGAAATTCCGATTTCAATTTTGGAACTTTTCTTCCATTGATTCCTTCCATTCCGGCAATGAGTTTTTCATCTCTAAAAATAGTCTCTAAAAAACGTAAGGGATGAATATGATTGATACGGTCCCCTGCCCTTTTTAGATCCGATTCTTTTTTCCAAACAGACACTGGATTATCCCAAGCAAGAATGCTGACAATATAAGCGATATCTTCTTTCTGGGTTTTTGTGGGTAGAGTATGGTAATCTCTTTTTGTTTCTTGCTTCGCTCTTGCAACAAGTCCAGAAGTTGATATTTTTAAATTCCACTCCAAAGCTAAATGTGACTGACTGTCAGCTTGAAGAAAACTTTCTATACTTTGTATGACATCTAAAAACTTATCATCACTGTCAATTCCAATTTGAATCGTTTCATTTTTTTCATTTTCAATACTCACATATTCGCCCATCAAAGATTGAGAGAGCAAACAACCAACCAATACTGAACGCCTTGTTTTCTTAAAAATTCTACGCAGATCCATGAAAACCTCCAAAGTTCTAATAAGAAATATCGAATCGATCGGTATGAAAGCAAGAATAATTTTTAGAAAAGGAGGGAGAGCTTTAATGTTGCTCCATAAAGTTGGATCGTTGTTTCTAAGAAATCAAAAGGATAATTCGGCCGATGACCATAGGGACGGCATTCATAAAATGGGACAAGGCTGAATGCAAAGGAACGCATAAACCAACAATGATAATAGGTTAAAGGAATTTCAATTCGATATTGCATTTGCTCGTCATATTGCTGCGTAGAATCGCTATGTTCCGGATCATGAGACGCATTCACAGAAGAATTAAGAATATATCTAATTTTCAAATTTACCCCTGCACTCCAAGTAGGTGTGATAAAAATCTGACTTAAGAAGCCAAATGGGATATAAGTAAAGTGATTGCGAAAATGAATGGGGAGGGGTGATGGGTGTTGAAAAAAATTATTTTCCCAAAAATAACCATAACCAACAAAGGGTGTAAACGAAAGGCAGCGCCAACGTTTGCTTTGGAATGTATATCCAAAACGCCCTTCGACATTAGCATCGGTGAATATTGATTTAATTTCATTTTTTTTGGTTTTTCCTTCCAAAGGGCCTTGTGCCCATAAAAAATCACATCCCCAATAGAATTTATATCTTTTGACATAGTCATATCCTAATCTAATTCCATATAACGGGCCTGATTGCTTTGTCCCTCCTTCTTTCGTCCGGTAAACATAATAAATTTCAGGTCCTACATATGCATCAAAGGCATAGGTTTTGTTCCATTGGATAGCAAAAATCGATACGGGTAACAGAAAAGTAATCAGTGCGATTGGCAGTTTTCTAAACATGGGGTGCCTTTAAGCATATGCATAATTTTCAACAAGGTAATCCTTTTTTTATTTTTCTTCCACACTCCTTCGAGTTAAATCTTGGAAAAATTGCGAAATTGTGAGGGTTGTCAATTGTAGAATGCGGCGGATGCCCGCCGCATAAGAGAAGAATTAACTATTGTCCACCAGTTCCACAAGGTTGGCATTGTGGTTTGCATTCATGTTTGTAATAGTAAGATGGGACCCATTTGCAGCATTTTTCACAGTAATATTTTGGGCAATACTGACAGTTGCAAGTAGTATAATATTGTGGAACATATTTGCAGCAAGTTTGGCAATAGTATTGTGGTACATATCGGCAGCATTGCTTTTGATAATATTGTGGAACATATCTACAGCACTTGTTGTAGGTGTATTTTGGCACATATTCACAATGTGTTTTGTTATAATAACAAGGCTTGTAGTGGCAATAGAGACAATAGCAATCGCCCATAGGTTTATCTGCGGGAGCGCATTGCTGTCCGCCATTTCCATCAGAAGCATACTGCCCGCCATCATACTGTCCAGCATTATAGCCTGGACCTTGGCCAGGTTGTGCATAGCTGTAAGAAGCTAAAAATACAAACATTACCATAGAGATAAATAAACTAATTTTCTTCATATTCACCCTCCTTGTGTTAGCAAATCATTTTTCAGTTTGCCTACTCGTTTGTATCGAATAGGCAAAATATATATAAGATTCTAAACTTCAAAATAATTACTTTACGAATTTTTATAAAAAAGAATCTTTCCAATCTGGAAAAAATTAATTGAATGCAGGGGTGAATAAATCACATCGCATTTATTATAAGTTATTTAAAATTATTTTGACATCGACCATGGCAATCTTTATATTACGAATAAAAGGGAACTTTTAGATGTGGGATCCAGAAAATTATACTTTAGCGGCTCACGTTCTTCCACGTCTCCTCGGGTTTATTTATTTTTTTGCAATAGGCGCTTTCATCTTTCAGATAAAGAGTCTCCTCGGTAAAGAGGGTATTTTGCCGGTTAGCGAATACTTATCGTATTTTAGTAAGTATTCTCCGAAAGCGCGCTACTACTATATTCCTTCGCTTTTTTGGTTGAGTTCATCGGATTGTGCACTTCTTGGGGTTGTTTTTTTAGGAACTTCGATTTCGATCTTTTTAATGCTGGGCATTTACCCGGCTCTTTGCTTGATCATTTTATTTATTCTTTATCTTTCAATTGTATCTGTAGGGCAAGATTTTTTAAGTTTTGGGTGGGAAAGTTTTTTGTTGGAAATCACTTTTTATACATTCCTTATTTCGCTTACACCAATTCCAAACACGCTCTGTTGGATCAATATTAATTTTCTTCTTTTTCGCTTTCACGTTCAGGCAGGGACGATTAAATTTCAAAGCCGAGATCCTTGTTGGAGAGACATGACAGGAGCGTCTTTTCATTACGAAAGCCAGCCCCTTCCAACCGCTTGGGCATGGTATGTACATAAGCTGCCGCTTAGCTTGCACAAAATGTCCACATTTATGATGTTCGTCTGTGAATGCATTGTCCCATTTGGCTTATTTCTGACGGAAGAAATTAGAGCGTTTTCCGGGATTCTTTTAATCACTTTACAAATTGCATTTTGGTTAACAGGAAATTTTTCTTATCTCAATCATATGACAGCGGTTTTTTGCATCATTTGTTTCAGTAATCATTATCTCGCATGGCTGAATCCAGATATTCAAAACCATCCCTCCTCATTACTTAGCGATATGTTTCTTACTGTGATCGGAACTCTTTTTTTTAGCCTTCAGATCGTCAGACTCTGGCAACATTTTCACCGTTACAGAAATCCATTGACGGTATGGCTCGATCGGCTTTCACCCTTTCACTTGGTCAACCGCTACGGCTTATTTGCGATCATGACAAAACAAAGAATTGAAATCATCATTGAAGGAAGTGAGGATGGTGATGTATGGAAAGAATATTTGCTTTCGTACAAACCCTCAGAAATCACCCGAAGGCCTCGCCGTATCTCACCCTATCAGCCTAGAATTGATTGGCAAATGTGGTTTTTGCCATTCGATGATTTTGAATCTGCAACTTGGTTTCAAAAATTCCTTTACCATTTGTTAAAAGGAAGTCCTGAAGTTTTAAAATTGATTAGACACAATCCCTTTCCGGAGAAACCACCTAAGTATATTCGAGCAGTAATGTACGATTATCATTTTAGCACAAGGAAACAAAAAAAAGAATTGGGTTGGTGGTGGCAGCGCCAATGGATAGGGCCCTTTAGCCCTGTAATGACCTTGCAAGAGCTAGCAAACTAAACTACAAATTCAAAAATTATCCTAAAAACGGCAGTTCAAGATGATAAAGTGATGCAAGATTTTGAATTAGAATCGTTAACAATCGGAGGTGAACATTCCCAAAAGGTGAAGGCACCCCCGATTGTTAGCGATTATGGCTCAAAAGATTGCGTCAATTTATCGCCTTCAACTGCCGTTTTTAGGATTATAAGTTCTACAAAAAAAAAAGAACAATAGAGTAGAGGTGGAGCTCATCCACCCCCCTCGTCAAACCGGACTAGCGGATTTCCCGCATCCGGCTTACCTATAAACTCTCATCTTAGGCATTCACCTGAAAAGCTCGCTTGGTTAGTTGTCTTATCCCCAATTCTTTTAAGTAACAATACCATGTTTGTTCTCTTTTCGGTTTCTTAAAACCCTTTTGAGATCTTCTTTGTAAGAATTTATACATTCTTTTCTGCACATGGCTGTTTAGTTTATTGAATGCTTGACCAGGATGACCTAATTTAAAATAATTACCCCATCCTGTAAGAAATTGATTGAGTTCTTTCACTATTCTGCATGTAGGTTTAAACCCATTTGTTGAATGTGTGATTTCACTAATCTTTTCCATAGCCTTTTTCATACTCTTTTCTGAGGGAGTTATAAGACAGAAACTCACGTGTTGTCTCTGTCTTAATGACACTCTTCTTAACTCAAATCCAAGAAATTTTAATCTGGCTTTTGGGTCATTCAAATTCACTATCTTTGTTTTCTCTCGATTTATTGTTAAACCAAATTTGGTTTCTAGCTTATTTTCTACCCATGTTGTTATCCCCTTAGTCATATACCTTGCCATGATGACAAAGTCATCTGCATACCTAACTAATGTTGCCTTGGCTGTCGTCCCTGGTCCTTGCGAGCCATGAAAGCATTTGTCAAACCAATGCATATAGAGATTTGCAAGTAGTGGAGATATAACTCCTCCTTGTGGTGTCCCTCTATCATTTGCTTTCATTGCTTTCCCGGGCTCCCAGATAGGGGCTTTAAGCCATTTGTGTATTAGTTTAAGAATTTGTCGGTCTGCTATCCGCATTTCCAACGCCTTCATTAGATTATCGTGGGGAATGGTATCGAAATAAGCTTTTAAATCTGCGTCATATACTTGTAATTGCCCCTTGGCAATTGATTGCTTTATAGCATTGATTGCTTCATGGGCTGATTTACCAGGTCTAAATCCATATGAACATTCGAGAAAATCTTCTTCAAATATTGGTTCGATAATTAGTACTACTGCTGCTTGGACTACTCGATCTTTTATTGTTGGCAGACCGAGTGGTCTTAGCTTTCCATCACTTTTTGGTATAAATACCCTTTTGACTGGTTTGGCATGGTAGGTTTTGCTCTTTAGCTCAGCTTGAATTTCTTTAAGGAATTCTTCCACGCCTTTCTTTTCGATAGCTTGGATGGTCATTCCATCGATTCCAGCTGAACCACCATTGCGCTTAACATTATGCCAAGCTAGCCATAACACATCTATCTTGCATATGTGATGGTATAAAGTGTAGAACCGGAATTTTGGTTCTAGTTTGGCCTTTTGACCAAGTTTTGCTCTTAAATTGGTGATTCCAAATATTTGTTGGTCCGTAGTAGTTTCCAATCGGCACACCTAATAAGTTTAAAACATATTTATAGCAGAGCTCCTTCACTCCACGGGCATTACTCCGCTTCTTCACTACTATGAGCTCCTCTGACTCCCGTTTGGACCGTTTAATGGTTATGTATTCCCATCATTCGTTTTATTTATCCTTATTCATCGCTCTGCCTTGTCTTCGCTCACGATCTCTTAAGAGGTAAATTCCATAGGGTCTCCCAAGTTCCTGATCAAACTTTCCTTACGCGCACTCTCCTTCTAACCCCGGCAGCTTCTTGAATTGCATTTACCTAGGCTTCATTCAAGATAGTAGGCTTCATCATTATCAGAAGACTGGCCAACTGCGATTTCTGTAACGAGGCCACATCAGATTCACGCTTTCGCATTGAGGCTCGCAAGTTTGTTCATTAGGGCTTTAAGCATAGGGTTACCCCATATACTTACCTAATGTTCTACATGATTATCTAGGCATTTATCATGGTTAACTCCTTTCATTTAACTAGTTTGACCAAGCTTTGCTTGGCGCACTGATAAGCAAGATCGCAAGCGGCAGGATAAGCAAGATAAATTCCTAAGAGATTTCTTTTTTAAGAGGAAAGATCAACGATATTAAGGATATAAAGATATAATGATAAAAATTTTAAATTTCTTTAATTATTTATCGTTATATCGTTCAATCCATACCATCGTTAATTTTTTAGATATTATTTCGCATAGAAGTTATCGCACTATTATTTATTTTAATATCATGCCTATCCTGCCGCTTGCGCTCATGCCTATCCTATTCTTTTTAAGTCTTTCTAAATAAGTAAGGAAATCAGGAAAAAAAACTTTTCACAGTCTTATAAAAACAAAAAATGTAGAAAAAAGATATTTAAAATTTATTTTATTCGATAAACATGTGTTGAAAAATAAATCTCCTTTCAATCTTCTGCCATTTTTGAAAAAATGTGCTTTCTTACTTGGGAGTGCCTAGCCTCGCGAAATTCCAAATCTGATATCCTTTGAGGCTCGATTCTTCTAATTTCATCAAAAGTAAATCTGCCGTCTTCTGTTTTAGCGGTATCATCGCCATATTTATTTATGCCTAGGAATCTTAAATTTGAGCGTTCAAAAAAATAGCGAGTTGCTTCATCGGGCAATGTCCCTTTGGGATCATATCCAATTGGGGCGCGCATCCTTCCATGATAAGGAGGTTGAACTTTTGTTCGATAAACATCTGAGATCACCTCTCTATCAGCCATTATCGGATCCCCATTGGCAACTTCATGGACGATGCTTCGAAAACTTTCAAGCAAAGGAACACTCGTCGACTCTACGTAAGATTCTTTTGCGATGACTTTACCTACGACGCAATTAAGGACGCTATCAATCACTGAAGAACCACGCATCAAATGACTGTTTTGAATGATTGAATTTTGAATAAAGACACCTTCAACCATTTTTCCTTTTTGAATCTCATTGAAATCTAAAGAGATTGTTTTTCCTTCTACTTTAAAATTAACCATTCCATCATTGAATATCCCCCTCATCCTTCTGGACTCATAACAACGATGTAATGTTGGTTGATCCACAGAAAAATATTTAAGTGAGCCATCTAATTGGATTTCAATTTTTTTTCCTAATAAATCGGTAAGCATTTCAAATTTCTCATTCATAATATCAATCGGACGACGGTATCTAAACCATTGAGTCTCTTCTCCAAGATTAATAAATCCAAAAATGCAGGTTAAATCCTCAAATGTTTTTCTTTGTCTATAAAGAAGATAGAATTCCATCACCTCATACATGCAAGTCATTGCTTCTGTTCGCTTTTTCATTTCCTTTTCCGAGAATATTTCTTCCCAAATATATTGATAAGTTGCAGGCATTTCAATTTTTAATATTTCATCGAATCGTCTAGCTGCCTGATGGAGACTTTCTAGAGTCGTCAATTGTGATGGTTCGGGAAGGAGAGAATCTAAATAATTGCGATTAGAAATGAAATGGATTCCATGTAATAAACGAATCAAAGGCTGTATAAAATGAGGGTCAATATCTCTTTTTATCGGTGACCTAGCATTAGGGTCTAAATATGCAAATGCACCTTTCATTGTCCAATATTTAACTAATAAATCCCACATTTCAAAACTGGTAGAAAATGATCCGAAATCGTAGGCGAAAAAATCGCCTTTGCTAAACAATTCTTTTTCAATTTTTGGCAGGTCTACAATATATTGATCCCCTTTTCGTTCTGCAAACCGTTTATTTCCATAAAAAGCGGTCATCTGCCCCTCTGATGAAAGTGCAGCTGTTCCAAAATCAGCAATATTTTGCGGAATAAGATTATCTTTATTAAAGACAACTAAAAATTTGTCCATTGCAAAATTTGACCGTTGCAAGCAATCGTGAGGTAATGAACCAAATGCAATTTGTGAAGTCCAAAAAGTATCTAAATGAGTGCCGCAATTTGTTTTAGCGAAGCTAGAACATTGCAGGACAACGCCCAAGAGAACCTCAAGCTGAACCTCTTCTCCAAGAGCATTTTTTATGGAACCGACAAGCTTTTGAGCCCCTCTAGAATTACCAAGGCTTTGGGTTAAGGGACTGCATCTTTCTCCTTTACCCCCATTATGATAAAAAGCCACTTTTAGTTGTTGCGAACGAACTCTATCCAATATTGAGTCTTCTTTTGATAGTATCTTCATCGCTTTCATTTTATCTTCAGCTTTTAACCATGTATAAATGCTACCGATGAGTTGCCCTCCTTCAGTTGAATCTACAACCGAAAGAATGATCGGAGTTTGACCATTCTTTTTGGTAGTACCACTGAAGGCTTTCTCAATTTTATTTTGTTGATAATCAGCTTCTTCCTGGGTGGTTGAGCTTACAATAATAATATCATAACCATCATATTCACTCATTTTGAGAGCTGAATGCATTAATTGAATATTTTCCAGCCGTACTTGAGATGCTTCAAACTCAAGCTCAGCTTGAAGACAAGAGAAACATAGTAAGCAAAATAGACCTCTTGCATCATTCACTTTGATTGAGAAAATGAGAGATTTTTGGATGGATTTCTTGCCAAATTTTGAGAGCATAAGTGAACATATGGTCGAAAAATTTGGCAAGAAATACGCCAAAAAGATCCATTTTATCAACCAAATGGAATGATGTAAGAGGTCTAATATAACGAAATTTTTATTCATAGCAATCATCATCCTGTCATAGCAGCTAAAACGCGTCTTTTTCCTTCAAAGGGGGCTCTTCCATGCATTGCGAGTACATTATCTAATACTAAAAAATCCCCCTTTTTCCAAGGAAATGATAAGGTTTCATCATCTAATACTTTCATCACATGATATAGATCTTCTCTTCGAACGGAAGATCGATCTTCAAAGAAAATCTGATGCAATTTTCTGTGGTCTTGATAGTAAAATAATTTGGCCACAACATAGCGCCAATTGCCCAAAAGTTTTCGATTAAAATCATAGAGATGGGCCTGGTTAAACCATACATCTTCCAAGGTTTCAGGATGTTTAATTGTCGCAGGTCTTACTTGGCTGATTTGCAACCAGTCATTTTTAGACCATTTAAATTCAAATTCATTTTCATTGCATTTTCTTTCAACATCACCTTTAGAATCAGTTTCAAAAACCTGCATCCACGATTTATGCGATGGCTGGATTTTATTAATGAAATCCATGATAGCGCTTTTATAATAATAGCAAGAAACATAGCGCAATTTTTTTTGGTTAAATCTATCCATGACCGGTCGATTGATCCCTTTAAAAACCTTGCGGCAGTCTGCAAGAATTGTTTCTCCTTTTTCCTTTGGTGCTATTTCACAGAAAAAATAGATATGCTTGGGATAATTCTTTACAAATGATAATTCGTTATGGAGAGGAATTTTAATAGAAGGCGGGGCTTCAGTAGATGTGTAAACCCCTTCATTAATTTTATTCCTTGGGCTATCTCCCCCAATATAATCTATAAAATTTCCTAATCCCAATTGCTTGATTCCTTGTGCGAAATCATCAGCGTTCTCTAGAGGAAAATCTCTGAATAGTAACCCCCCATACTTAAGTAACTGCGCTTTTAACTGTTCTTTTTCTTGGGAAAGGAATTGATAAAATTCATTTTTACTAAAAGCATTTTGGGGTTGAATAAGTAAAGGAAGTTGTTCTTTATTGATGAAAGATGATTTAATTTTTTCCATTTGAAAACCTCATTGAAAATTTTTCATTTATGAGGCCGAAATGAGAATTTGTCAAGGAAATTCAAGAGAGTGAAGAGGGTGACTGGACGGTCTTTATTTATCGCTCTGCTGTGAATTCGCTCACAATCGAAAGATTCAAAAAAAGCCTAATAGACATAATGTAATCGCACTTCCTTGGCTAAGGAAGTGCGATTACATTATGTCTATTGTAAAACAACACCCCTTACTTCAAAAGATCCATTAGTGACGCCTTGTCCTCCGGCATCTACGTATTCAAACGGGGCCAAGCACCCAAAAGAGTGCAGTCGGTTCGGATAGGGTGTTCCTTCCCCATCTTGACTCGATTCCACAAGAGTTAAACCCAATTTAGATGCTCGATCTTTGCACATAGTGTCTAAGGCTCCGATCACTCTCTCATCAGCCGGAGGTTTAGTATAGACTCTCTCTTTAAAAAGAACAGGGCGACGCAATTTTGCATCCCATAATATTCGAAAGATGCACCTTGCCATCATCTCCCCTTTTTCATTTTTTACTGCAATCAACCGATTTTTTCCGTCGAGCAAATAGGCTAGTAGACACTTATTGTAATCGGGGGTTCCATTGATATTCTGACAACTACCAATAACATCGGTTCCACACATGAGTAAATCTTGAGGATCATCCGAATCCACCACGGTCCATCCTGCAAAAGAAGCCTCTCGCTTTTGAGGGGCCAGCATTTTTTCCAAATCTCTGAGGTCCCGAGCGAATGGATGATTCAAAGGAAGAACTTGTTCGATAAATGGCAAAACATTGCTTCGCAATAGACCGAGTCGATCATCGGTGTCCGCTTTCAAAAGAGCAATCAGCCCCCATTCCAATCGTCTCAAACCCGGCGGACTTTCTTCTAAATCGTTCGATACATTGAAGCCGTTAAGAGTCTTCTGCAAGTCGGGCATCTCTTCCGGAAGAATGTGTTGATCCGTGACAATTCTTTGCCTAAGATAGGTTTTAGTATCAAAGGCTTTTTGGGTGGATGAAGGAACCACAAATGCCTCCAAAGGGCGGTTTTCGCCTTTCATCCAAAGGCGCTTCAATTCTTCTCTTCCCTTAAATACAGTTGCAAGATGTTTCGATGCCGACTCTTTGTAACGAGAGGAAGTGAAACGCCCCTCAACAACCTCTTTTATATAGCACCCAAAAGCTCGTAAACAAGGCCCTCTTTGTTCCGGTGACAAAGTTTGCAGCTTTGCCATATACATAAAAACACTTTCCGGAAGACGAAATTCGGAAAATTTTTTAAAACATTTTTCTAAAAAGTCTCCCGTGAAGGAAATCGTTAAAGATTTGACAAAAAGAGTTTTTAAAATTGTTTCTAAATTTTGCGGCTTTTGTATTTTCTTTAATGCTTGAGGAGACAAATAGATAATAGCCTCCATATAACTCAAGAATTGCAGAATTTGAGTTTCCTTCTCTTCCAATTCTTTTTTAAGCCGTATGACTTCTTGAGAAGCAACGGATCTCTCCTCCTGATTTTTGGATTTTCTGGAAGTTGTCTGTAGATTGATCTTTTGCTGATTAAGAGCAAGAATAGCATCTGCAGAGAAAATGACTCCCAAGCATTTTGCTCCTTCCGGAGTATCCATGAGTAAACGAAGTGCCCCGATCACTGTTTTTCTTTTATCCACATCCTTATATTGATCTTGTTGGAATATGACTCCCATGGCCTGTACGTCCCTCTCTTCCAGTAACCCTCTACTTAGGAGACAAGCAGTGAGTAACCGAAAAATGAGAGTGTGTCCGGCTGGAAATGATGTTTTAAAAAGCTTTGAATCAAAAATTTTTCTTATTTTTTCATCTTGCATGGACGCTATAGCAAGTTTAAAAATATCTTCTTGCAAAGAAGGAGGGCGAAGCTTACTTACCCGATCAAAAAGAAAGTCCCAGTCCTTTGAAAGAGTCTGAAAAGAATCAGTCATTCTCAGAAGCCCTGGTAGTTGCACATGTGAAGAAGTTCCTTCCCAAGAAAAAGAAACAACTTTCTCGGTGAACTCCAACCTATGTTCTTCGGCAACTTCCAATATTCCCTTATAAAAAAGATTGCTTATGTCCTGATTAACACGTCTTGCGGTTTTCACGAATGATGTCAATATCGGAAGAGCTGCCATTCTTTGAGCCTCCGGAATGGATCCCATTATCCGATAGATTGTTAGCCGGCCAGGATTCGCCCCGAATTGAGGAGCCATACGCATTACAGCCATTGCATCCGGCAGCTCTTTCGGAGAAATATAACAAATCAATATAAACATTTCCCATGAGGTTAATTCTCCCTGATCTTCCGACAGCAGAGTGATCGTTTTTTTTAACGCTGTGGCCAGAATATCCCGAGACAAGCTCTTTAGAACCTCAACAAAAAGAGAAGAGGCTTGATCGTTGAAACCCCAACCATTATAAAATTGACGAAAGCAAATGCCCATCTCCGAGCTCAATTCCTCTCTTTGATTTTTCGGAAGATAATACATCGCCTTACAGGCATTTCCCAGTATGGAGGCGCTGACATGCTGTCTTGTGTGAGATATCACTTTTTCAATCACATCCCCTCTTTCCTCCTTGGGAATTTCGCTGAGGGATATAAGAAGATTCCCTCGTTCCCATTTATACAAATCCAATTTTTGATGGAGATCCGCCGCTTTTTCAATCACATCGACCCTTTCATTTGGAAGCAACTTCTGAACGGCCTCAGGAAGATTTTTAAGATGCCAAATATCTTCCACATCTTTAATCAAAGATACAACGGCAGCCATTACCTTCTCCGATCTTTGTTCTTTGGGAACACAGCTTGCGATCCGAATCAAAACTACCCTTGCGAATCCCTTCACGCTTCGAACCATAGGACCGACTGTTTGGATAATAGAGGCTCGTTCTTCAGCAGAAAGTTCGTTAAGAGCAGCCAATACTTCTTGTTGTCTTTCCCGCTTATCGCATTGAATATCCCCTTGAATCCCTTGAATGAAAGGAATCATCTTTTCAATGACTTCTTCCTTTTCCCTCTTGAAAGCGCGTCTTACAATGGGGGCTAGTTTCACGCGCTCTATCCGATCTCCAATCGATTGAAACCAATTCGCCCCTTGCGTGACGATCGGATCAAAAAAAAGAGTATAGATGCGAGAGGAGCCAGAAATTGCGGATTTATTAGATTTATTTTCTACTGAAAGACTTTTCTGAACTACATCTTGGACCCCTTTATCAGACGAGAAAGCCTCTGATTGCCTCTCGAATGAAAGGCTTAGAACTGGATCTTTAGAAGGGTCCAAGGGATCCATAAGTGTCCTCTTTATAAACAAATAAAAACCTTAGTAAAGCGTGTAATAAATTCGATTAATTCTGGCTGCGTCAAAGCCCCGTGGTTTTAACAAAGTAATTTGTTAAATAAAGAGCCACATAAGATTGTAAAAACACGGGAGCGTTAAAGCGAGCCACGATATAAACGAAAATTATACAACCATTAAA
>JANWJE010000133.1 GCA_025451995.1 Parachlamydiaceae bacterium
GAGAGAAGCTTTCTACAGCTAAATAAATTTCTCGGAAGGGGGAAAACAACCCCTTCCTGCGAAATTTATTACGCTGTAGTTTGCTTCTCTCTCGAATATTCGTCCAAAAATTGTACAAAGTCGAGTATAAGGCAACAATCTACTCATAATCTTTTTTAATTTATTTAAAATTAATAATAATTATCTAAAATAAAATAACGGGTTTTTATGATAGGTTTTTATGAGACTTTCTAAAGATATGATAAAATTAATTGATCGGGATTTTAATGAATTAGAAAAAGAATTAGATCACTTAGTTTCAAAAACCAAAAATTACTCTGAAAATATACCTGCCGCTTTAATAAATTTAAAAAAGGAAGTAATATCGAGAACTAATAAAAAAAATGAAATTTATAATAAGTTGACAGATAGTAACTTAACAAGTGTTGAAAAATCAGGTCTAAAAAAAACATTAAAAGCAATAGAAAAAGAACTCAAACAACTAGTAAGAGAAGTCGTTGCTTATAAACTTGGAACCCAAACTATTTATTCCAAATTAAGTGATCCTGAAAAATTAGAATTTGCCGAATATAAAATAAAAAAATTTGATAAAAAAATAGATGCAATAGACGACGAAAAGTTAAGTAAAATATTTTATAAAGTACTTCCTAAAGAAATTAGTGATAAAAAAACTGAAAAACTAATAATTAAGCGAGATGAATGGATGGGGGTTCGAGCTCAATTGGAAAAACAATTAGCAAATAAAGAAAGTAAAAATTCTGTAAGAGGAGATAGCGCTGAAATAGATAGTAACGCTAGTGGCACTACTGATGGGGACAGCATGAAAAGTGAGCCAGAAGATGGAGCTGTTGAAATTTGGTATGGTGATGAAATAAGTGAAAAATCAAGTTTTGATACGCCTGTTGATACGTCTGTTAAGACCGATCGATCAACCTCGACTAAATCAAATTCGAGTAAAACAACGAATCCAGATAATGATATTGATGTGGAACTCAATCGCATGGATATCTAGTAATTTCTCATTTTGAATCACACCGCTTTTTTCTGCTAATTTTTTTTTTTGAGAAAAACGTTCACGATATCTCATAATTAAGAATTGATAAATTCCTGATTTTGCCTGATTATTTTCTGATGATTTTGAGAATGTTCATGAAAGATATTCTAAAGACATAAGTTGCTAAAATAAACCTTTATATTGTAAAAAATTCAAAATTCAGATAGTCCTAGAAATGATGTTTTTTTGTTTTTATACCGGAGTTTTTATAATGAAAAAGTTGTTTTTATTTTTGTTCAATCGTTTTTTTCTCTTAGCTTTTTTGCCTTTTTTATTGGATTCATCGTTCATTTATAGTAGTTGTATTACTTGTGATTTATTTGTTAATGATCAAAGGGATCAGTATGAAACAAGTATTAACCTCGGTCAAGAGTTAACTCTATCTATTTACTTTAAAGGACATACCAAAAAAGGTGGTACTGCAGATTGCAGAGTTCACGATTGGTCTAGCAACGCTAGGGTTTCACAATCCAGTCAAATTCCCGGTATGGTCCTAACTGAAACTGAGAATAAAATTTCGAAGGATGAACATGATTTTAATGCCAGATGGCTTTATAGCGGAACACCAACTACTGCGGATGTTTATACTGTGATTTTCCATGCTTGGCACTACTTTGATAACACCACTAGCAAGGAGTGTGCACGCGATGTAGTGGTTACTGTATACGTTAATAACCCAGCAAAACAAAACGCTCCCACTCATGCGACAGTTCAAAAAAAAAGCGTTTCAAAATCTCACGTAGAAGTAACCGTTCATGGGGTGAAATGAAAAATGGCCATTGTCATCTGCTTTGCAGATTGAACAATGGCCATTTTTCATTTCATCCCGTGACTTAAAAGGGCGTATGAATATTTTTAGGGTATTAGACCTCTTGCATAATTCCATTTATTTGCTAAAATAAGTCTTTGACCCTGATTGCTACCTTATAAGCGGGCAGATTCGAATTCTTTTCCTCTAGAAGCTCGCAAAAATAGTTGAGCCATATTTAACTCAATATGCTCTCAAAATTTGGCAATAAATCCATCCAAAAATCTTTCATTTTATCAAACAAAGCGAATTATGCAAGAGGTCTATTTACGCAAGAAGGCCAATATCAAAATCATCGAAATGGAAAGGCAAAGGTGTATGGTAGAAATCACAAAGAGCACTGCGAAACTTGCTTGCACGTAATGGAAGACCTTTTTCGCTATATATTTTGACTTGTTGATGCACTGCTAGCTTAAAGGCTGTGGTGTCCTCTTCTGCTCCAATCAGATTGTCCAAGCTCACTCGAAAGTTTTGATAGCCTGCTGCAATTGATAGGATCCATTCCATGGCTTGCGGTTTAATTTCTACATTTTGAAACTCTCGTTGCTGGGAAAAAGAGCGTCCATCCGGTATATACCAATAACCGAAGTCTACCTGCTTTCTTCTTTCTTCACCGGCAATTAACCAATGAGAACACTCATGTAACGCGCTAGCAAAAAAGCCATGCGCAAAAAAAAGCATGTTATGAGGCCTTTCTTTATTTGCTGGTAGGTAAAGGGGCTCATCATCACCCTTGACTAGTTGAGTATTATATTTTTCAAAAAAACAACGATGAAAAATGGTGATTAAATCTTGATAATGATGCATAAATTTTTTTATTTTTTT
Organism: Parachlamydiaceae bacterium; assembly: GCA_025451995.1. Taxonomy (GTDB): domain Bacteria; phylum Chlamydiota; class Chlamydiia; order Chlamydiales; family Parachlamydiaceae; genus JANWJE01. The sequence goes on from JANWJE010000133.1 coordinate 2,688, forward strand.
TAAACAAAATAAGTTTTGAATGATATCTAATTTTTGTCAATTGAGTATTTTTTTGATCGATAAAGAAGACTTCTTGCAACCATTCATTCTTTTAATTTATTATTTTTACAAGTATATTATTTTTATATTTTTAAAATTAATAAATTGGCTTAATAAATGTTAAATCTTTTTTTGCGAAAAATCACAACTTGTTTAAATGAAAAAATTATTATCTCACATCCGGAAACAAAATATAAAAAAGAGATAATTATCCATGATTTAATACATAAAATTCTTTCTCAAATTCAAAACTCCGAAGAATTAATCACCCTATGTAACTGGGAGGCCTATTTTTCTGGAAGTTATTTAATGGATCAAAAATACGTTAATGATAAAGATATTAAATTTATTTTTTTAGCTAAAGATTGCAATAAAATTTCTAGAATCAATGAATTAGTTTATAAAATTGCTAGAGATTGTCTGATTCAAAATTTTTTAGATGAAAGAGTGAGCGGTCTTTGTCGCAGCTTAAAGGATATAGGAGCTCTTAAAGATAATTATATTTTTTTTAAAAATACTCTCCTTTCAACGATTATATTACAAGGAAATGAAGAGACCCTCCCTTTAGATTTAAGTTTTATTTTTATTACCGAAAAGACATCTTATTTATCCCACCTGACCAGTTATGACAGTCTTTATATTCCTTTAACTGCTCACCCCAAAGGGTTGGGCTCTTTCAATGTTAATGAGTTTTCTCTATGCACAAGAGAGCAAGAGAGCTTGGATTCCATCTTAGCTAAAATACAAGATAAAGTGATCACCACAACAAAGAGAGATTGGGACCCTGAAAATGTCAATTTCTTCGAATTAGGGCGCTATTTTATTTGGATCATTGAAGGGTGCAGAGAACCGGATAACATTCTTTTTCCCTGTTTTTTGGAAGGATCTTTAAGAAAAAATCAGCCTAATGATTTATGGAAAAACTTAAGTCAATTTGTTGTTGAAAAACGAGATAAAATTGAGCACTATTCCTTCTTTTTAATGGCTAATTATTTATTTCATGTACCCAAAGAATTAGCTAAAAATTGGTTGGAAGAAAATAAAGAACAATTTCAAAATTGTGTGCATAAGTGTGTTAAAAATAACAATCAAGACATTGATTTAAACCTCGACCAAGATGTTCTTTTTTTACTTTCTTGCCATCTTCCGAGACATGCAAAAAAAGTCTCCATTGTCACACATTTACAACAATTGCATCTCCAATGCTTTATTTCGCTATCTGATCTCGATTTTGCTGTTTTAATCCCCATTCCACAACAAGAGAATGCCTTTTACCAGTGGGTTGTAAATTTAGCCGGAGCTCCCGAAATGCATGAACTGCTCTTTCAGATCATGTCTCATTTATCAAAAGAGGAGCAAAAAAAATTCTCTCGACAATTCATTGAAAATGCCTTGGTGAATGTTGATCAAGGCCATTTGTTAATGTTCAAAAAATATTTGGGACAAACGAGTGATGTTATCGAATGGTTGGTTGATCGTTTTAAAAAGAAGGAAGAGGAGAAATTTTTTCTTATCCTTGAATTTGCCAACAATGGCCATTTATTATGTGAAATTTTGCGACAACTGATTCCTTATTTAGACAGTTCTTCAAACACGTTTTGGAAACGGATAGTTCCACAGATAGAACAAAATATTAGCCAGGCACATCCTTGGCGCTCCCTCTCGATTCGATTAGTCAGCGAGGTCCCAAGTTGTCCCGTGGAGTGTTTAGAAACATTCTGTACAAACTCTGGGATTGTGGTCAATCATCATTTCAATATCACACCGAACCACTTTCCTAAATTATTGGACACTGTAGAAAAGCAATGGGGTTTTATATCTAAATTAAGTTTGATTTTTAATGAGCCCAGCTACTTATTTGAATTTTATAATTATCAAATTCCGAGAGAAAAAATTGAAGATTATAAACTAAAATTAAATGGCGCCCAGAAAATAAAGACAGAACGCATTTTAATACGAATCATAGAAGAAATACAAAGTCAAATTGAAAGAAATAACCTTAAAGAGGCCTATAAGCTCTGTTCTCTCCTTCCCCATTTAAATGGTAAACAAGAGTTCATAGAACCAATTATCCTGCGATTATTTGCCATCTCGCCGGAGGATTTAATGGATGAAGGGGTTGAATTAATGGTTCAAATGCATCCCAAATTAGTCAAAGAGTGCGTTGATCTTTTAAAGGCCCCCTATATGCGAAATTCTTTGGAGAAACGCCTTCCTTCTAAATTTCCGATTAATCGTTTACTTTATGCAATACTAAGCAACAATAGTGGGTATTTAAATTTAATGATTGAAAAACTCGATGTATGTGTTTCTCTTTTTGGAGAAAACGTCATTCACCTCATCGATCCTCATTTATTAAAATTATCAGAGAAGGCCAAAGAAGAGTTAATGACTGCTTGCAGCCAACTACCAGAGTCTTTTATTCCAATTGGAAGGTCTATTGCAGAGAAAATTGGACCCATTAAATGGGATCAAAAATGGGATTTAAATGATTTAAAAAATGCAGCGAGATTGATCCTAAATTATGAAAACAATCCGGCGTTGCGGCAAAAGTGCATAGATGGAGTGCTAAAAACAATTCAAGAAATCAGTTTGGGAAATTTTAAATCATTAGGGTCTATTTTAGATGTCCCTTTTTCAAAGTTAGTGAAAGAAAATTTCTTCGAAGAATTTTTAATAGTCGTTGAGAAGCAAATGGGGAAATTTTCTAAGAATGAAATTGATGAAATAGCTTCTTTCCTCAATAGCATCGATATCGATAGATATGAACACTTAGATATTAGAAAAAGAGAGTTTTTAAGAGAATTTGCCTTTGTTTTAATCAAACGTTTGAAAAAAGGGGATTCTTTAAGTAATCAATTTATAGAAATTTTATTTCGTGACTTAGAAAGTTGTGAAAAGGCTCACACAGTCTATCTACCGATATTTAATAAAATCTGCAATCATTATTGTTTATCCTCCGATGGAGAAGCAGCTGATTTGCGATTGATGCAAAATTTTTTATTAACAGTAAGAGATAAACATAAACAGTTATTTTTAGCTGATTATGCCTTTGATATTCTGAAAATTTTGTTAAAATGGAATCTGCAAATCGATGCAAAAAAATGGATTAAAGAATGGACAGGTCAAGAGAATGGCTATTCTAATGAAACCATTGAATCATTTTATTACAACAATTGGAAATTTTTACAGCTTGTAAATCCCTTAGAATTATTGGAAGAATTCGATTTTATTTTAACCCTTAATGTGATCAAAGAGTATGAAAGAAAGTCATCGAATCCTCTCATTTCTCGTTGTAAGTCGGAATTGAGGGATGCTTGTCTTCTTTCAAAAAATGGAAAAAATCTTTTAAAAAGACAGATGGTTGAGCTTTATTTAAGTTTAGATTCTAAAACACACACTGAAGAAGATTTAAAAGAGTTACTCACATATTGCCTTTTACCTTTACTTAAATTGCCCGAAAAAGAATACAACCTCGATCAAGAATTTTTTGATAGATTCATATCCTATTTTCTCGCAATGAAGGCGCGTATGCCTTTGAGTCAAGTGAACTATGAATGCATCCAAGTTTTAGCATTACTCTCAAAAAAATTTCAAAGCGAAGAACAATCTGTTCAATATTTTTCGCATTTAATTCCCTCTTTAGTTCCCAAAAGTGAAGATCTATCGCAAATCATTGTATTTAATAATTTTTTTAAAGACTTTGAAGATCTTGATCAAATCAATATTCCTGAAATATCAAAATGGGTGGATTATGTCATTCATATGCATAAAAAAACCAGAGATCCGGCCATCTGCAAAGCGAGCAGTTTTTTAACATCGGTTTGTATTAATTCTCAACAGTATGAACTGGCGGATGTATTAATGGCAAGGGTGCATGTCGATAGAATTCAACGCTTTATCGATAATGAATCATTGGATATAACTCAGGATTTTATTATTTATTTAGAATATCTTTTGACACCCTCCGATGGAAGGATTTTAGAAACCAATAAAATCCTTGAAATGTTGGGGGCTTTAAAAAGAAGAGAACATGAAGCTGGGGTCCCAAAGTATTCTGATTTTATTCATGCAATCGTTCAATCTGTTCAGAACATCATTAGATCGGAGACAACCAATCCGAAATTATACGATAAGATAATGTCGATTGTCACATTTACAATGAAAATTGACGATCAAGCGTATAGGGATGATTTGCTTGAATTAGCCTATTTTTCATATATGTGCCCGTGGGATCATTTTAGCTTTACCCTGTTTTTAGAATTCATTGCAGCGTTTTTAAAGAAAAAAAACCATATGGTCAACGAACATTTTTTAATTTGGAAGCACCCAATCCCACTTAAAACAATTTTTAAAAAAATTGAAAATAACTTTTTGGAATCGAATTTAATTGAAGCTCCACAGTCCTTAAAGCAAGCTGTGAGAAGCTACGTATTATTCGCCTACAATATTCATGTCATCAATCAAACTGAAGAAACATTTAATCAAATGGTACAATGTTTGCAAAAGATTATGAAAGAAAAAAATCAATGGCTTGGATTTTCTTTACTGCCCCTTTTAAAACAAAATCCACAGAGTATTAATGAATTCCAAAGAATGATTGATGCTACAGATCTTCCGGTGAATTTAAAAGAAGAGAATAAAGGCAATTTAGTGTTTTTAATAAGTCATGGCATCCTTATTTTGGATTTGGGGTCAGATGGATTGAACTTCTTGCAAAATTAATCGGGTAAGATTACAACCCTCATTTTTAACATGAGGTATTTTATGGTCCCGGTATCACTTGGAGTTGGTGTAGCTGATGCGCGATTATCTGCAATGGAAGAGGGGGCTGCCGGTAGTCCTCAACCAAAACAACAAACGGCTAATGCTTATTGGGGATCTGCCGATAGAACATTTATTACACTTTATCAAGGATTGACAATTGTTAGTGCATTAGCATCGATAGCTGCAATTGTCGAGGGTGTTTTGCTGAATAATCCCGGAATCTTGACAGGAGGGGTGTATGAATTAGTTTTAAGTGGTGGCGGCGCCTTAATTGCGCACAAATTTCGTCAGATGAAAGATCTCAATGAAGTGACCGATGCATTAAAAGGGGACGATGATTTGTTAAAGCATCAAATAGCAGATCAAAAAATACAATTGGCTTCTTTTGAATTGGAGAATAAAAATCTGAAAGAATCAATCAAAAAAATGACTAAAGAGAATGATGAAATGATTGTCAATTTGAAATCATTTGAAAATGAACTTTCATTGGCCAAAAAGCAAAATGAAGATCTTAAATCCAACCTTCAAAATTTTCAAAACGATTTATTAAATGCCCAAAAGGAAAATGATGAATTGAAAGTGAGTTTAAAAGAATTTGATGACGCCTTAAATGTATCTAAAAAAGAAAATCAAGAGCTGGAAAATAGCGTATTGATTTCTCAAAAAGAAATTGAACAGTTGAAATCGCTAATTAAGGACCTAGAACAAGATAAAAAGGAGCTAGAAGAAACTAAAACTGAAATCACTTTTACAGCAAAAGATATTCGTTCGAGTACGAAAGCCCTTCAGTTAGCAGAAAAGCAATTTGAAACTTTGAAAAGTGAGTTTTCTTTGTTGGAAGATAAAGAAAAAAAACAAAATGAAGATATGGAGAAGCTCATAGCTGAACATGAAAAGAAAGCTATAGAATACGCAGAAAAAGAAGAGGAATTAATAAAAAAAGAAGAAGCCCAGATTTCAGAGCTTAATGAATTGCTTCAATTCAAAAAAATGATTGATATTATTGAAAAAATAGCCCCCGAAACTTTAGCGACTGCCAAAGCGCAATTAAATCATTAAGGGAAAATAAATTCTCATATCACTACTAACAGGCGGCTAATCCCGATTTGGAAAAACACATTGAAACGCAGAGGAACAAGCGAGAGTCGCAAAGACGCAAAGATTCAAAGCGCAAGTTTTCTCCTTTTTTGTGTATCTATTCACTTTCAGGATTTTTAGGTCTGCCTGAAGATTGGAATTCTTTTTCCTCTTCTTTTATCGGTGCCTCTTCGAACCAACCCATCCTTTTTAATCCAATTGACTGGCAACAATTTCTTTTGAAGAATTTGACTGATTGGGGGACTGAATTCAATCGTTATGTTTCCACAAAAAAAGAGCCGCGTGTTTTGATGGGCTATTCTATGGGTGGGCGCCTTGGATTGCATGCCATTCTGCAAGATCCGCAACTTTGGACGGCAGCGATTTTTATTTCGACTCATCCGGGATTGTCTACGATAGATGAAAGGGCTAAAAGAAAAAAAACTGATGGGGTTTGGGCAAAGAAATTTGAAAACGAGCAATGGACAACAGTGATTGATGATTGGAATTCTCAAGAAGTTTTTAAAAATCAAACATTTAACCTAGAAACGGCAGTTCAAGGCGATAGAGTGAAGCAAGATTTTAAATTCGATCGTCACGAAAGTCATTACGATAGACAAAAATTAGCGTCTGCTCTTAGAAGTGGGTCTCTTGGGGAACAAGAAGATTTAAGAGGGGCTATCGCCTCTTTGCCGTTCCCGATTCTATGGTTAACAGGGGCTAACGATAAAAAATTTTGTGATTTGGCAGCCGGTATCGCATTTAAACATCCCCTGTCATCTTGGAAAGTCATTGAGAATGCAGGCCACCGCCTTCCCTGGTCAAATCCGAAAGATTTTATTGAAAATGTTCAAGATTTTTTTTCATCGATTGTTTAGTATACAAGACTATTAAAAAAATTGCCATTCGTGCCCGTGCCCCTGCCCGAGTTTGTTTGTTTTCGGGCAAGGGCAGGGGCACGGGCACGTTCAACAGGGGAGTAATATGCCAGCGACAATGAGTACATTATGGACATCGGTAAAAAATTATACAGATATTCGCCTTGAAAAAACGGAAGATGGCATTGCTAAGGTGACAATCAATCGCCCTGAAGTGCGCAATGCTTTCCGGCCTGAAACAATCGTAGAAATGCAAGATGCCTTTGAAATCTGCCGCAATGATTCATCGATCGGCGTCATCATTCTAACAGGTGAAGGGGAGTTGGCGTTTTGTTCTGGGGGTGATCAAAGAGTGCGGGGAGATGAAGGATACGTTGGAAAAGATGGAGTCCCACGATTAAATGTTTTAGATCTTCAAAAGCAAATCCGCTCGCTTCCAAAACCAATCATTGCAATGGTTGCAGGTTATGCCATAGGAGGCGGCCATGTCCTTCATGTGGTGTGTGATTTGACAATTGCTGCGGAGAATGCCAAATTTGGACAGGTAGGACCCAGGGTGGGTTCATTTGATGGCGGACTTGGAAGCAGCTATCTTGCTCGTATTGTCGGTCAAAAAAAAGCGCGTGAAATCTGGTATTTGTGCAGACAATACTCAGCACAAGAAGCATTAGAAATGGGGCTTGTCAATTGCGTCGTCCCATTAAACACCTTAGAAGAAGAAACGCTCAAATGGTGCCGAGAGATCTTGCAACATTCTCCCCTGGCTCTTCGATGCATTAAAGCCTGTATGAATGCAGACTGTGATGGCCAAATGGGACTTTTAGATTTGGCAGGGAATGCAACACTCCTTTACTATATGACCGAAGAAGCTCAAGAAGGAAAGAATGCGTTTTTAGAAAAAAGAAAACCCGATTTCAACCAGTTTCCCCGTTTACCCTAATGACAATACTCGCCATTGAGAAAGCTTGGATATTGGCCGCTCGTCCCAAGACATTGCCCATTTCATCTGTTCCCATTCTTATTGCCACTGCATTGGCTGCAAAGCAAGTTGACAGGGTAGATTGGGTGATTGTTTTTTGTGCATTTTTTACTTCCTTAGCGATTCAAATAGGCACTAATTTAGTGAATGATGCACTCGACTTTAAGAAGGGAGCTGATGGAGATGATAGGCTTGGGCCCAAGAGAATGACTCAACAGGGATTATTGTCTTACAAGAATGTGATGACAGGGGGATTGGTTTCTTTTTCTTTGGCAGTTCTTTTCGGCATCCCATTAGTCTTGGAAGGGGGCTGGATATTGGCAATCGTCCTCTTATTATCTATTCTTTGCGGCTATCTTTATACCGGAGGCCCCTATCCTTTAGCTTACTTAGGTATTAGCGATTTATTTATTCTCATTTTTTTTGGATGGGTAAGCACCTGCACAGTTTTTTTCCTTTTAACAGGTGGGGTCACATTTCAGTGCTTTTTAGCAGCCACCCAAATAGGTTTATTGGCAATGGTGCCGCACGCTATTAATAATTTAAGAGATTGCCACACAGATGCTAAGGTTAATAAACGCACATTGGCAGTTAGATTTGGAATCTCATTTGCTCGATGGGAAATTACTTTTTTATCACTTCTTCCCTTTATCTTGGGTTTATTCTGGTTGAGCGATCGCCTATTTTTATCAACGATTTTCCCCTTATTTGCCCTTCCACAAGCCATAGAAACCCTTCATGCTATCTGGCGAATAAGCCCGAGTAAAAGGTATAATGATTTCCTTGCAAAAAGCGCTCTTTGTCAACTTCTCTTTGGTTATCTTTTAGCCCTTAGTTTTTTTGTAAAGTAGATGAAAATTTTCTTTTCAATGTATGAGCTTGAGGGCATGCATCTCAAACGGATGGGAGCCCTGCTTAAAATTGAATTTGAGCCTAATCAATTCGGCTATGCTGATTGTCATCCCTGGCCGGAATTGGGGGATCTTCCTTTGACAGATCAATTGAATGCTCTTGCAAAGAATCGAAAAACACCTTTGACGCAAGCGGCAATTGATTTGGCTAAATTAGATGCCGATCTTCGAGATAAAAAAAGAAAGCTTTGGAAGGAAAACATTTATCTTAAAAGTCACTATTTAATTTATAACTTTGTTGATTGGACAGATGCTCAATTAGATAAGCTCATTCAAATCGGTTATACGCATATTAAAATTAAAGGGGGAAAAGATTGCGGTTCGCTGAGCGATTTTTTAAAAAAGAAATGCGCAACCCTACCCCTTAAAATACGCATTGATTTCAATGAAAAATTAACTCAAAAAGAATGCATCTCTTTTCTTCATTCAATTGAAAATTTGCAAGAACAAATTGATTTTATTGAAGATCCTATTTTTTTTAAGGCAAATGAGTGGGAGCAGATCCAAAAAATGGGCTGGAGACTCGCATGCGATAGGCAGGCACATTTTGCAATCGACCATCCGGAAGCTGCCGAAATTTTAGTGATTAAACCATCTTTACATTCAGATGCTGTTTCTAGGTTAAACTGGAAAAAGCGAAAAACCATTGTCACCACATATTTAGGACACCCTGTGGAGCAGGTGGCATCTGCTTACGTCGCTTTCCTTCTCGATCCCCATTGCAAAGAAACCCATGGTTTGCACACCCATCACTCCTATCAAGCCAATCTATATAGCCATCAATTGAATTGGCAAGGTCCATTATTTACTTTTCCTAAAGGTTGCGGCTTTGGCTTTGAAAAAGAATTAGAGGAATGTCAATGGAAACACATCCAACTGATCTAAAACTTTCGTGGGAGGATGACACATCCTATCTCTTATTAAACCCCGTCTTTTCAAATGAAGAGAAGAATCGCTTTCAATCCATTTTGGAAGAGGGGGCAAGCTGGAAAAGGCATATTTGGTTATCGACATCCGGATCAACAGTAGAAAAATGGGTAGGATTATCAAAACAAGCAATGCTGGCATCCGCTCAATCAATCAATCGACATTTAGATTGCAATGATAGGGATGCATGGATCAACCCCCTTCCTTTTTTTCATGTGGGTGGCTTAGGGATTTATGCCCGTGCCTTTCTATCCGGATCTCAGGTTTTTCCATTTCATAAAAAATGGGACCCATCAGCCTTTTACCGTTTTTGCGAAGAGACAAAGGGAACCCTCACCTCATTGGTTCCCACGCAACTTCACGATTTAGTAAAATTAAATAAACATAGCCCGCGACTTCTTCGTGCAGTTGTCATTGGCGGTGGAGCTCTCCATCCCGATCTCTATGCGCAAGCCAGGCAACTTGGATGGCCAATTCTGCCGTCCTATGGGCTAACCGAATGCGCCTCGCAAGTTGCGACAGCATCATTAGATAGTCTCTTTATAAATCAATATCCACAATTGAAAGTCCTGTCCCATTGTCAGGTTAAAGAAATGGAGGAACATTTATGTTTTTACGGCCCCTCTCTATTGACCACCTATGCCATTTTTAAAGAAGGAAAGGTGAGATTTGCAGATCCAAAAAAAGAGGGATGGTTTGTAAGCGAAGATAGAGGAAGAGTTGACAACGATGAATTGTTTATTTTGGGAAGAATCGGTTCTATGATTAAGATTGGCGGTGAAAATGTCGATCTTGCAAGCCTGGAAAATCATTTAAAAAAAATCGAACTTAAGCATAGCTATCAAGGAGAGATTGTTCTAATGGCAGTTAAAGATGAAAGGTTGGGGAATAAGCTCATCGCTGTGGTAGAAAAGGAAGACTCACACGATCCGGTCATTGCAGAATATCAAGCAACTGTTCTTCCATTTGAAAGGATACGAGATATTTTTTATGTTAAAAATTTTCCAAGAAGCCCGCTTGGCAAAATTCAAAAAGGGAAGTTGATGGAAGAAATCAATAGACCAGCTCTTTTAAGAGAGCTTTGAAGGAGTGCGGGATTTCCATCTTTTTTTGAGTCTTTTTATCACAAAACACATGACTTGTTTTGATGATGCAACTTGTTTTATCAAACACTGTTTTTAATTGAAAAGAGGAGGTTCCAATGGAAGTCACTTCAATTTCGATGTTACAAAGATTGCCTGCAAATAAGGGTGTGTGATAATTGGCTTCCGCTGAGCGTATGGGGACAACCCATTGGTCGTTTTTAAACCATTCATTCCAGGTTGACAAATATTCTACAATCCATGCCTCATAGGCTTGGTGAAAAAGGGTGAAAGCATTGCCAAAAAATAAAATCCCGGCGGGATCTGCCAAGTGAAAAGGGATCATGCATGAGTGCTTGAAATTTTTCATTAAAAACCCCGAATCAAATGCGATGTCTCGACCTGTCTTGGACTAGACCGAGACAGTCTGGTTACTTACTTAGATTTATAGCACAAAATAATGGTTGCAATGCCACCCATCAATGGATGGATTGAGATGTTTTCAAACCCTCTATCTTTTAATACAATCTCTAGTTGTTTTGGGGCAATAAAATGTTGAATGCTTTGGCAGAGATATTGGTATGCTTCTTTGTTTGCTGCTGCGTATTTTCCAAATAGTGGAAGAATTGTCTTTAAATAGAGGCGATGGCCCCATCGTAAGAAAGGATGTTGTGGTTGAGTTAATTCAAGGATAGCAAAGCATCCTCCGGGTTTTAAAAGGCGGAGAACTTCATTTAAAAAGTTGGGGATATTTTGCACATTTCTAATTCCATAGGCAACCGTTGCACATTCAGCAAATTGATGAGGAAGGGGAATGTTTTGAACATCCGACTCGATGTAAGAGACTTTCTGGCTAGTCAAATGCGAAATTTTTTGGGCTTTCTTTTTTGCAAAAGCCAACATTTCTGAGGAAAAATCAATCAAATAAGCATGGCATGGAATTTTGTTTTTTTTTAAATACCTAAAGGTAATATCACCTGTGCCTGCGCATAAATCAATCAGATGATGAGGGGAAGATTGCTGTGGAAGCAAACTGATGAATTTTTTGTTCCAGTGGCTATGCATCGTTAAGGAAAGAAGGGCATTTGTTAAATCATAGCGCTTAGCAATGGTATTAAACATCGATTGTATGGTTGCAGGGACCTCTTTGCTATACATTCTTTTCGCTTTCTTCTTTCTTTTCGCTTTCTTCTTTCTTAATGTCATCGGTTGAACAGAGATCACAACTTCCACATTCAGAATTTTTAATTGTGTTGGGATCTCTGCCGCATCGCTCGATTTTAACCTTGCCCTTGATTAACCAACCAATAGCCAATAAAGCGATCGAGAAAACAATCAGGACAAATGCTATTACAAGTGTTATAAATAAATCCGGCATTCATTCTCCTTGGAGTTCAAGCCTAGAATCTGAAATTTTCATTCCTCATAATCATCAAAGTCATCTTCTTCCTCTTCATCTTCAAAGACTTCTTCTACACCCTTTTTTGGAGGGGTTTTTGTTGCCGGTTTTTGCTTTTGTTTAGGCAACGTAGAGAGAGGAATATAATCGACCCAAATAGGAGAGCTCCATGCCATATGGCCATCTTCTTGAATGACCCTGACGTAGTAATAAATAAAGGGAGGGCGCTTATCGTTGGAGGGGATAACGACTTTCTCTAAAGGAACCATATCATCATAGGTGAATTCGAGTGAATAGTTTTGCGGTTCAAAAGTTTTTATCACTTTTCCATTTCTAACGATTTCCACTTTTTTTAATTTTGTAGTCCCTGCAATGTACCCGGAAAGGTGGCGATTGATAGCAAGCCCGGGTTTATCGGCAGTGCTTATCTCTTTTCCCATCGAAATTCCTGCTAAATAAAGACCCACCAGAATACGCTCTCCAGTTGTTGCATAACAAGATCTTTGATAGATCGCTTCAAATAAAGCATCTCGAGAATAAGTTGGTGAAATAATTGCAGTGATTCCTGGTGTATACTGCATTTGATCACTATCAAAGAGGTCCGAATAGGATCCTCGATCATCGAGTCCTCCGGCCACAAACCCAAAACGACAATTATTCATGAGGGCTTTTTGAATCGAACCCTCAGCACTTTCTTGTACGCCGTTTGTTGAGGAGATAGGAAGAAAATTTCCCTCTTTTTTTGTCATTTCTGAACTTCCCCAAGCATTATAGATTTCTACAACTCGCTCGAATTCCGGATCATAGTTTTCAAAATTGTACTCCGTTCCTTTTGCCATTGTAAAGCAGGGAATAGAAATCATTTCTTTTGGGGATAAACTTTTGTAAATCTTTTTAAGTGTGCTATTTTTAAGCTCTTTTTTTCTTAAAATGGGCTTATTCTCTTTAGAGAAAAGCATCAATCTAAGTCCTTCAATTTTATTATCGCCTTCCCATTGAAATCCTAAAAAAGTTGTAAATCTGTCATCTTCATCAAAATCAGAGATGTTTTGAATAATTGTTTTCCAGATTTCATTGCTTGTTTCTTCCTGGCTTTCGTAGGGGGATACACCATAAAAATTAAAGGCTTTATCATCTCTAAAATGGCGCAAACAATTTTCTATATTTTCTGTAGAATCGAATCTTTCAGATTCTCCATGGAGAAGCCCCCAAAATAAGTTTTTTGTTGTTTCGGAAAAACACCTAATGGGCGAGGAGCGGAAAATTTGTTTTGTTTTCGCATTTTTCAATTGGATTGTATAGACTCCTGCTTCATTAAAATAGAGATTGGGTAGTGAAATAAAGCCTGTTTCGGGGACAAATAATTTCCAATTTAAATTTTCCCGCAAATGTTCATGAGAGAGTTCAATCAGCGTTTCATCAGGGGCATTATTTGTCAAATTGCCATAATCATCTTCAAACCTAACAATAGCATCAAATCGTTTGTTTTTGGCAACGAATGAAGGAGTCAAAATCCGAATATTTGAAAGTTCTCCCCCGCGGATGTCGATGGTAAAAATTTCTGCCTCGCCATAATGCCCTTTCCCGGTCGTGTCAATATAAAGTAAAAACGGGCGGCGTCTTTGAGAGGTTGTTTGTGCTTTTAAGCCATTTTTTTTCTCACCATCCTCATCTTTTGCCCCTAAAACAATTGTAATGGAGCGTCCAACTTCAAGGGAGTTTGGTAAAATGAATTCATAGTGTGGAACAGGAGAATCCTGAGATTCAATTTCCGAAGCTTGCAAAATTTTTCCGTTTTCTAATTTTGCATAAATGACAGATCCATTTTTCTTTAATTGAACCGAGGGAACTTCCCAATCGATATCTCTTCCTTTCGATTGCAGGTCAAATTTTAATTTTGTTCCTTTTGGCAATGTGGTTGATGGAGTATAGATAAAATTCCAAGATCTTTTCTCTCCAGCTGAAGTTACACTTGGTTCAGAATAGCAAATTGATCGACGCATGTCATACACTCCAAAATTATTGCAATAAGCTTAGATTCACTTTCCAGGATTCTCTTTCCAGCTTTCAACTGGAAGCAGTATATACTGCACTATTAATCATTTCTTTTTCAAGTCACACAGCATATTCAACGATTCTTTTCTCTCTTATGACAGTCACTTTAATTTTTCCGGGATAATTGAGCTCTTCTTCAATTTTTTTTGTAAGGTCTTTCGCGATTATGGCAACACCTGCATCGTCCACCTCATCCGGTAGAACAATGATTCTAATTTCTCTCCCAGCTTGCATGGCATAGGCTTTTTCTATACCTTTAAATTCAAGAGCCATATCTTCTAACTTTTTCAATCGTTTAATATATTCTTCAATCGCTTCAATCCTCGCACCATCGCGTGAGGCTGAAATGGAATCTGCTGCGCTACAGAGATCTCCTTCAATGGTCATCGGGGGTATTTCATGGTGATGACACCCAATTCCATTGGCAACTTCTTTCGATTCCCCAAATTTAAGGGCGAGGTCATGGCCAATTATTGCATGGGATCCCTCGATTTCATGGCTAACGGCTTTGCCCACGTCGTGAAGCAAGCCAATGCGCTTTGCAAGTCGAACGTCAAGGCCAATTTCAGCGGCCATTAAACCCATTAAATAGGAAACCTCTAAGGAATGATCAAGAATATTTTGCCCATAACTATAACGGAATTTCAATTTGCCTAATAAGAGAATGAGCTCTGGGTGTAAATTCATAGCCCCTGCGCGCAACGCTGCATCTTCGCCCAGTTGTTTAATTTGTTTTTGGATGTTAAGGGTTGCTTTTTGAACAGCTTCTTCAATCCGAGTGGGGTGAATCCTTCCATCTTGAACTAATTCACAAAGCGCCGTTTTAGCGATTTGCTTTCTAATTGGGTCAAATCCAGACAAAACTACAGCACCTGGCGTATCATCGATCACAAAATTGATCCCTGTTGCTTTTTCCAACGACCTGATATTTCTTCCCTCACGGCCAATGATACGACCCTTCATTTCATCATTAGGAATGGCTACGGTACAAACGGTTGTCTCAGAAGTGCAAGCAACTGCAAGCCGATTGATTGCGGTTGCTAAAATGGAGCGCGCTTGTCTTTCGGCTTCTTCTTCAGCTTCCTTTTTAATTCTTCTAGATAAAAAAGCCGCTTCCTTTTTTGCTTCATTGATGAGTTGTTCCATCAGTGCATCTTTTGCTTCAGTTGCACTTAACCCGGCTAATTTTTCGAGCTCGCTTAACAACCGCTGATGTTCTTCCGCAGACTTTTTTTTGTCTTCATCAAGTTGAGCTTTTCTTGCAATTAAAATAGCTTCTCTTTTTTCAATATCCGAGAGTTTTTTTTCAACAAGATTCATTCTTCCTTCGAGTTTATCCTCTCTTAATTTTATCCTCTCTTCTTCTCGTTGGAGTTTTTTTCTTTCCTGCTGCCACAGCTGGTCAAAATCTTTTTGTTGCCCTAACTGTTTTTGTTTAATAAGCAATTCACCTTTTTTTTTCAGCTCTTCGGCTTCAAATTCTGCTTGATTTAACAAAGTTGATCTGAGATGTTTGACACCGCCTAAAGAAAAATGATAATACAAAAATGTTACGATTCCGCCAATGATTCCCCCGGCAATAAAGAGTAACACAAGCAATGGAGAGGTGGGATCATTCATCTGTTGAATCCTTTTCGTTTAAGGAATCATCAATTAAACGGATTTTGAGTTTTTCTACTCGCCGATCATTTGATCGTATCACTTCTAATTCATAATTTGGTTTGCGTATGATAAACCCTTTTTCAGGAATTGAACCTGTCTCATGAAAGACATAACCCCCAATCGTATCATAGTCACCATCTTGTGGGATCTCGATTCCCAGTTGTTCTTCCACATCAAAAATCCCCATTCTCGCATCGATCAACCACCCCCCTTCAGGCAAGGGAATAAAGTGAGCTTCCTCTTCATCGTATTCATCAGCAATATCCCCGACAATTTCTTCTAGAATATCTTCAATGGTGACAATTCCCTCGGTTCCACCATATTCATCTACAATAATCGCTAAATGAACTTGTTGTTTTCTAAATTCTTGCAATAAATGTGAAATTTTTTTTGTTTCTGGTGTGTATAAAACATTTTTTACGAGAGAAGAGATAGGATTTTGAAGAATGGTTAAATCACCGGTTTTGGCCTGATCCATATATTTAGCTAAGACATCTTTATACATCAACACACCGATAATATTATCCAGGGTATCTTTATAAACTGGAATTCTGCTATATCCTTCATTATAGATGAGTTTCGCTGCGTCTTCGATCGTTGTGCTATGCGGCAAGCTAAAAATATCGACTCTAGGAACCATCACTTCTCTAGCAATTCTATCTTTAAATTCCATGACCGATTCGATGAGTTTTTTATCGTGGGGGTCTAAATGTGTGTTAAAATTAGATTCTTCGATAATTTCAATCAGTTCTTGTTTTGCCTCTTGATTGGGCTCATGTGACGGATCAAAGTATACAGTCCTGGGTAAGATGTGAAAAAATTTTAAAAAAAGAAAGGTAAACGGAAATAAAATGACCATGAAAGCGGATACAATCGGAGCCGCGCCTTTGATTGTTTTTTCCGGATAGCGATTTCCGGTGATTCTTCCTAAGGAATCACCTAATATAAATAGGATTAAAAAAAGAAGGAGAATAACAAAAAAGCCGTAAGGCCAATTTAATCCAAAAGAGAGATTGTCATTATGTGGATTAGAAATCCATGAGAGTAAATCCAATTCTCCCAATAACAATAAAGATAAAATCGTATAACAAAAACGAGCGACATTCTGAGCAAAGATTGTTGCAAAATATAAATCTTCATATTCATATTTTGAAAAAAATAGACGGGATAGATAACGGTAAAAAAACAATTTACCTGCTAAATCTAATTGCTTTTTGGATTCTTTACGCTGGAGGTGGCGAAAAGCGGTGTTCACAGCGATGAGGCAAAATACTCCAATGATCAAAATAATAAGAAAAAAAATCAAAATCTGTATAGACAACTGGGTCACTCCTTAAAAAGTTGACGCAACTTTACCATTTTTTGACTTTTTAACCCAAGTTCCATTTTTTTGTGAGGCTATTTCGATATATTTTTGATTATAAATGAGTTAAAAAATCAAAAATATGGTTGTATCACCAATTGAGATTTTTTAACTCGTTTATAATCAAATTCTTCCTCTTGTTTCGGTTTAGGGACTCATTTGTGTGATGATCCAAAAAAGTGGAACTTGGGTTTTAAGCGAGAGTGATGCCTAATGCTTTAAGGTGCTGCATATGAAGCTCTTCTGCTTGTCTCATTTCTGTGATATCGTCTTCTGAAACATCATCGTATCCCATAAGATGAAGCAAACTATGGATGATATAGAGGGTGGTTTCTTGAAAGGGGTTTCCCTCATTTTTAGCAGCATAATCAATTGCTGTTTGAGGGCAGATAAAAACCTCACCTAAAATGCGGTAGGGCTCATCTTCCTCTTCATCCATAGGAAATGATATGCAATCCGTGGTTGTCGGATCATCGAAAAAATCTAAATGAAGTTTTGAGATCGTATTACTATCGACGAAATTGACTGTGACTTCGTCGCACGTTTGTCCCTCAAATGCGATGACTTCTTGAACAATCTGTCTTGTTGCTTTTTCTGAAAGTGCAAGAACTTGTTGTTGATTGAGGACGTGGATGATCATTGAGAGTTAAGGGGCTGATGGGGTAAGGGCTTTGAGGACCTTGAGGACATTAGACCTCTTGCATAATTCCATTTATGCAAGAGGCCTATTAACTTAACAATTTGTTTTTTCATAAGATCACTATTGAGTGATTAAATGTTAAGCTTCTTGTCCTTAAGGTCTCTTTATTTTTAAGCTACAGGGGTTTTGGGAAGTCCGGTGACTCGCGTATTTTCTGTCTCTTTCCAACGTCCCATTTTTTTTAAAACGTCGATTCTCTCAAATCTTTTTAGAACGTTGCGCTTTGTCGTTGTTCTTCCCTTGCCGAAACTTGGATGGCGTGACATGATCTACCTTTAATTCTGTCTTTTATTTAATTTTTGGGATAAATACCATTTTTGCTAAATCGCCTTCCAATGCGTTAGGATGTTCTTTAAATCCATTTGGAAGATTATCGCTAAGAGGGCCTGTTTTAGCACTAGGAGCTCGGTGCTTACGAGGAAAACGGCTGCGTTTTTCACCTTGTTTACTGATGCGTACCATTTTAAATTCTCCTTTAATGAAGGGCTATTGTATCGAGGGTGGAGCATTATATGCAAGGTTTTTCTGAGAACCTGTTCAAAATCTCAGGTTCTAAATCTCTTGTTTTAAAAAGAAAGATTTGATAAAATGTAAGGTTTTGGTATCTAATTAATTATGGCTATTTATAAATCGTCCGACAGTTTAACGCGATGCGATCCCAATCGGTATGATCATCTTTTTGAAGTCAACTCTCGTCCAAAAATTAAAAGTGAAAGTTCCTCAGCACCGCCGATTCATAAAGATACTCTTGAGATCTCAAAAGATAAATTAAAAAAAGAAGCGCTTGAGCGATTGAGGCATACCTCCAAAATCATGGTTGCTTACGATGGTTTTATGAGAATTGGCAAAACCTTATTTTTAGCAATCGGACTTCCTCCCTATCTTCTTGTTTTTGGCTTGCCGAAATGGATGTTAACAGCCGGGATTCCGGCCATGATCTCTTACACATTGATGATTTGGAAACACTTTCAATCAAAATTGAAACAGCAGATAGAGGCAGGAAGTAAAAAATGGGTTCAAAGTATTCATTTTTTTAAATCGATAGCAATTGAATTAACTAGTCAATTAATGAGGCCTTTTGTTCATTTCGCATGGAAAATCAATCAAAAGCTAAACAGATATAGAGAGAAGATGAGTCTTTTATTTCATCGAATGGATGGAAAAATAAAAGATGCATTTTCTAAATTGGAAAAATATCTTTTCTTGAAAAAATTAAATTTTAAACCAAAATTTAATATTCATTTTAATTTGGATTTTAGCGAATGGATGAATGCAATTGGGGTCAAAAGAGAAAAGTGTTTGAATGCTCTAAAAAAATCACTCTCTCAAATAAAAATTAAATTACCAACTTTGCCTTGGTTTAAGCCCTTAATCAGAGCAGACAAAATCGCTCAATCGGCAACCAATTGGATAATAGATAAGTGGAGTAAAGCATTTTCCCTATTTCTCATTACGCCCTTTTTGAATCGATTAGAGAAACAATGGTCGCCTCTTTGGCAGAAATTTAAAAGCCTATCGAAAAACAAAATAAAAAAAGCCGGAGAATTCTTTCAAAGAAAGAAACATTCTTTGTTCTACTTTCTCGAAAGCAAACAAATAAAACTTAAAAAAATTTCGCATGAATGGTTTTGCCAAAAAATTCTATCCTCAGCTCTTTTTAAGTACACCCCGTTCAGTTTTAGAGAAAAAATCAAAAAAATTCTTCATCTTAAAGTGTTAAAAAATGTGATTTCTCAAGCTTTAAATATCTATGTGTTTTCTTTAGATAAAATGATCGAATTGTCGAGATTTGTTATAAATTGGATATTTAAGTTAGCATCTATAGCAAGAAATTACTGCAAAAAAATAACGAACAGAATTAACCATGTTTGTTCGAAACTTAAAAACAATATCATTCTTTTATATACAAGGTTGATTCAATTTTTAATTCGCTTGCTTTACTATTTTCTTTTATCGATTACCATCTTAAGCATTGTATTCATCGAAGCGCTTTTATTATTGAGTCGATATTCAAATCAGATACTCAATCGCTTTTTCTTGAGTAGTCAAGTTTAACTCGACTTTGTACAATTTTTGAACTCATCTTCGGAGAGAAGCTTTCTACAGCTAAATAAATTTCTCGGAAGGGGGAAAACAACCCCTTCCTGCGAAATGTATTACGCTGTAGTTTGCTTCTCTCTCGAATATTCGTCCAA
>JANWJE010000134.1 GCA_025451995.1 Parachlamydiaceae bacterium
AGATTTTGAGTTAGAATCGCTAACAATCGGGGGTGAACATTCCCAAAAGGTGAAGGCACCCCCGATTGTTAGCGATTATGGCTCAAAAGATTGCGTCAATTTATCGCCTTCAACTGCCGTTTCTAGGATCATTCAAACGAAAGTCAAAGAACTTCTCGCACCTCAATTAGGTGGGCTATTAGCTCAAGAGGTGGGCGACTCCGTTGTGCGCTCGCTCTTTGGAATGCCCAATGAAATGACCCCCTATTCATTTAGAAATGTTCTCCAGGAACAAGTACTCGGCCTGACAAAGGAAAATGACAAGGCATGGAATGATAAGCTCCATGAAACCTTTAAAGACAGCATTAAAACGATGGTGAGCTTTCCAGAGTTTAGCAAAAAACTCCTCGATCCCGCCTACCGCTATGTCCTCGCTTCCGGCATCATTTACGGCAACCAAGGCAAGAAGAACGGAATTGATATTCCAATTTAATTAATCAAGTTAGTTGCTTTTTAAACTAATTTATAGTAAAATAATATTTAGGGAATAATTATTATATAATCCCTAAGGAGATTGTAATTATGACAGTTTCTGCCACCACGGGCGCCGGCTCCTCTGGCCCAACCCCTTCTATCGATCCTAACATGATCCCCACCGGTGCGTATGTTCCTACGAAACCAATGACACAAGAAAATGTCGATCTATACAATAAGTATATGTTAGAGATTCAATATGCTGTGGATCACCCCACGAATTCGGACGCCCAAACACGCTATATTACAGCCATGAAAGGGTTAGATGCCATGGCTAAACCTAAACCCCCTGCGCTTACCGGCGATTTGGATGCAAACTGTCTTGATGTGGCGTTTACAATCGTAATAGGCAATTCCCAATTTGCTGCTAGTGGCAGCAAAGACTCATTGCTAGACCTCAGCAAGGTGAATTTAACCACGCTGGCTGGAAGCACGGTTACCACAGATAAATATGGGGTGGAATCATTCGCCGTATTTCTTACGCATATGCATGGGGCGGATTTTAACGAGTGGGCCACAAGAAGCACGCAGGATATAGTCACAGAATTTGGGATTTCGACCTTTAAAGCCTATACCAAAGCAATGGAAGAAATGAATAATGCACTTCAGGTCTCAAAAGATATCATTAATGATACTAAAGCCATCGAACACATCATCAATCAGAAAGAACCTGTTAGTGGTAAATTTTCAATGGATCCCAAAAGCTTAGATGATATCGATCCGTTATTACAACAAGACATTAAAGCTAAATTAAATAATCCAAATGCCACTTTTGCTGACATGCAAAAATTTATCAAGGATAATCCCGATCAATATGCGAGTATGATTGACAAAGAGTTTGGACAAAATGAAATCACATATAAGCCCTTACCCATCTCAGGCAAGGACATGCAAACACTCATCGATTCTCGTGACGACTTGACTAAGCAGATGAAAATTTTGGATGATCAAGTAGCGGCCTGGGAAAAAAAGGGATCGGTGCCTCCTTGCCCAGTTGAAAAAGGGTATGGAAGCCAGTATGACCAAACCAAAAAATTATTGGATCAAGTCAATAAGTATGTTCCACCTGATCAAATCCCCCCCGGATCCAAAGTCCTCAACTCCGATTCTCCCAATTGGAAAATAAAAGTGGGTATTGATTCTATCCCGGCTGCAGACATTCAAAAAAAATATCTAGACCCGATGATCATGGCAAGCGTGCCAAAAAAGGGAGTGACAGGTGATCTTGCCGATGCTATCAATGGCTCTTTTACAGCGAGCCAAAATTTAAGCCAAAAACAAACAGATGATCTCAAAGCAAAAAATGTCACCCTAAACCAGATTTGCGATATGGTTGCTGCAATGCAAAAAGACCTGGATCAAATTATCAAGGGCGGCTTACAAAAAATTTCAAGAGGTTAAGGAAACGTGCAATAACTTATTTTTGCACACTTTCTTAATCCTAAAAGGAGCTTACAGATGAATCCTATCAATCATGCAACATCGCCAAATCCGGACTATGAGCAAACAGGCCCATCGGTTCAATCGAAAAAAGAGAATAAAAAACAAAAACCTGTAGAGGAGGTCTTTGTAGAGTTTTCAGATCAACATTTAGACGCGGCGATTGAGAAAGACCTCAAACTTCAAAAGCAAGTTGATAAATTAATGCATAAATCCATTGCGGATGATGAATTTGATCTGGCAATACTCTATAAAACACTGATTGATCTGGGGCAAGCCCTCAATGGCGCCGCCACAGCCAAAGCCAAAGAGCTCAACGTGATCTCAAAAACGATGGGGATCTATGCTGAAGAGCTGAGCCAGGTCCCAACAATGACGAGTGCAGATAATAAGGATAAATGGTCGCAAACTAATACTATTACTCAAGCAACCACAGAAAAACTGCGCAACTGGAAAGCGCTTCAAGATGATTATGCTAAAGCATGTCAAACGACAATGACGAATTTTAAAG
Organism: Parachlamydiaceae bacterium; assembly: GCA_025451995.1. Classification (GTDB taxonomy): domain Bacteria; phylum Chlamydiota; class Chlamydiia; order Chlamydiales; family Parachlamydiaceae; genus JANWJE01. Next base: position 2,465 of record JANWJE010000134.1, read on the forward strand.
ATTCTTACCAGTCTAATGAAGATGTCTACAGCACGACCTTAGACCTTACAAAAAATATTGGTTCTAAAATCATGAGATAAACTCTCATGCAAGGAGGGCTATGGAGCATTCTCAAAGAAAAAAAGAGAGGCCATCAGAGATCGAGCAAGCAAAAAAAATATTGAGCCCTGAGTTTCAACAGGCCCTCGGCGAAATGACAGACCGCCTGGTCAATAAAGGAATGCCCCCTAAAGATGCAATAGGAGTCAGCCATCAATATTTAGAAAATATCTATGCTCAAGCCTATCGCCTTTATAATACGGGGAAATATAGCGAAGCTGCCCATCTATTTCGCATCCTTGTGATGTTCAATGCGATGGAGCCAAAATTTACAATGGGCTTGGCAGCGTGTTTCCACATGATGAAAGAATATGTCAATGCCATCCAAACCTATACCATGTGCAGTGCCCTAGACCCCGGAAATCCTATCCCCCATTATCATTCTTCCGATTGCTATTTGCAAATGAAAGAGTATCTATCTGCCATGCTCTGTTTGGAATTAGCGATTGATTATTGCGGTGACAAACCCGAATTTGCAAAAATGAAAGAGCGGGCCAACTTAAGCTTATTGAGCCTACAAGAAAAAGCCATCTCTTCGCCCCTTGAACATCCCTCTCCCTCTACTAAAATATTAGATGAAAGAAAGAGTCTTTTTTAAAAAATGAGGTGTATCTATGAATTCATCAATTTCTGGGATGAAACCAGATCCTCTGAAAGGACCTTCAGAAAAAAAAGGGATAGAAAATTTTGAAAATACCTCTCCTTTAGATTTTTTTTCTCCCGATGAAATCTTTGAAATCCCCTCCTCAGAAATTTATGAAGGAATTGATCGGGTGGATAGCGAGCCCATTCTCGTTCAAGAATTTGTAACAGCAAAAAACTGGAATGATTACGAAACACATGCAAAAAATCCCCTCTTGCAACAACCAAGCCCCGAAGGGGTCATTCCCCCTTATCTTCCTTACGAACAAGCGGGAATTAAAAAATTCTATACAGGACAGGTGAGGGACCAAGTCTTTCAAGCGATGAAAGGCGACAAAGAACCGGCAAATGTTGCAGCAATTCCCGCTAAAAAAATTCATGAACCCCAGAATGGGGTGGAAGAGGGTAGCCCAGGGAAAGGAAGCCCCGGAAGGGGCAACGCTTCCCTGGGTAAAGAAGATTTAGCGGGAATTGCTGCACATGTTGAAGAGAGCGTTGAAAAAAGAGTTCAGGCGATAATTCAAGCATCAAAAGAGGGTGCTTTAGAAGATTTAGATCCGGACGATCGCCAGATTGCCATCAATGCAACAGAGGCGACGCAACAAGCTTGGAAACTTCCACCGTCGTGGATATTAGGGTCGCAAGAACTTTCTAGTTGGACAAAAGTCCAAGTCGATAGTCCTCCTCCCATGGAAATGAATCTTTTAGCGACTGAAACTTTAGTCACAAATATGGAACAACTTTCAATCGACATTCAAAAAAAGGCCAATAAACTTTTGGGTTCTTTTTCTGATGATAATCCCAATCAAGTCCCAGTGAATGATCTGATTATCGTCATCGGTAAAGCGATTCAAAATTTGAAAGAAGTTTTACAGCGGATTCAAGGATTAGAAACAAAAAATTCCAATAAAATCTTACAGGCAAAGCAAGATTTAGCCGATCAGCGAGCTGATGAACGAGCAGAAGCTATCAAACTACAAAAAGAAGTAGAAAGCAATTTAAAAAAACAGCAGAAGAAGCATCGCATGGTGCAATGGCTTGCTCCAACGGTGACAGCCATTATGCTCGTCGTAGGGGTGGCAGCTCTTGTCGTTTCCGGGGGTGCAAGCATGATCTTCATCGTCGCTGCTTCGATGGTAGGCGCGGGGATGCTCGCTTATACGACTGCCGATACCCAATCGGAAAAGGGCTTGACCACACAGGTGATTGAGGCTTTTAATCGAGCAGCCGTAAAAGTCGCCGGTGAAAATAATCGGGTAGGTCAAGACCTATTCAAAGCGGCGATCTTGACAATTGTAGCCGGACTCATGCTTTTCATGATGGCGTGTTCAGGGGGAGCGCTAGCTACTTCAGCTGCAACTACCGTATTTGCTGCTGAGAGCGCTGGAGCCACTGCAGGCGCCGTGATCACTGAAATCATATTCCAAGCGACTGCCGAAGCCAGCCTTATGTTTATCATGGCCAGCAATGTCATCCCTGAAGCTCTCACATTGGCCTTGATTAAATCAGGGGCGATTGATAGACATGACGAGCAAGGGAAAATGATTGCACAAATTGTGTTTATGATTGCTGAAATGATGGTTTTAATGCTCGCCTGTGCAAGGGTTCAAGGTGGCGTTGCCAAAAAGTATGACCTTAAGCAACCAACTCCCCTTAAGCTGCCGGAATGGATAGCAAAACGCGTACCAAATATCAGAGAGTACGCCTCTAAAATTCAACTCATCACACAAGTGGGAGGCTTAGGGATTCAGGCCGGGACTTCAATCACTCTTGGTTTGCTGTGTATGGATTTAGCTGATATTTATCGCCACTTAGGCAATGTAGAATCCGCTATAGAAATCATTCAAACGATGATTAAAGCTTATGAACGAATGATGAGCGAGTTGCAAAATACCGTAAAAGAAGAAAATCAGTGGTATAATCAATTAAATGAAGCACTGAACTCGGTCTATGCTACGGGTAGGCAAATTGCTGATAAAGCCACCTATAATTTCCTTGCTTCTTAGCACCAAGAGGTGTATTTGGTGCATAAGGTAAATTCTTAATCTCTTCAATGGAGGAAGTATGAGTGTACAGAAAGAAGAATTAACCAAAGAGATGAAACAGCTCATTCATGCGGCAGTTCAAGAAGTGAAGGGAAATGCCCCTCCTGAAACCCTAGCCATGATCGAAGAAACTCTATTCAAAACTCAAGTGCTTGGATATAGCCCTAAAGAAGCAATGGGAATCCCTGAGGATTGGCTTGAGGAAGTGTATTTGATCGGATACAATTTTTTTCAAAGCGGTAAGTATGAACGAGCCCTTACCATCTTTCATTTACTCGCCCTATTAGTTGCAGGAAGGGATCCCCGCTTTACATTTGCCATTGCAGCCTCTTACCATCACATGAAACAATATCCTGATGCCATTAGCTACTACATGCTCTATCAGATCTTAGATCTGGCAAACCCTCTCTCTTATTATCATATTTTTGATTGCTTCAAAAATATGGACAATCCTTATTTGGCTATCAAAGCTTTGAAAACAGCCAAAGAACTCGCTAATAAAGATCCAAAATATGCCCAGCTTCTTGCAAAAATTGATTTAGAGTTAACCACTTCTAATTCTGCAGTCGCTGTCACAAAGGCATCATAAAAGGAGAATCTTATGACCTCAGAAATTAAAAAAAATAAATCTTTTGAACCCCAAGGGCCATCAGAAGAGTCCCCTGTAAAGACCGATAGATCTTCTGAAACTCCAGCCGAACCTCATCTACCGAATATCCCCACGGATAAAATTGAAGCAGCACAGGTTGATCCTCGAAGTGGAAAAGGAAATGTCAATAAAGATGGGGTCTATCCTTCTCCGGATAGACCGGAAGCAATCAGACCCAATGCAACAGGCGAAAGAAGAATCTCTGTATTAAAAGCATTGCTCATGCATGAAATTAATACGAAAATTCTAAGTGGTGAAATTCAAAAAAGCGGACATGAAGAAGGTGAAGAATTAATCACAGGTTTGGACCCAAGAATCATAGATAGAGAAATGATAGTGGCCAGTGCCGATATCTTTGATATTCTCGCAAATCAGATAGAAGCTATGGATCAAGTAGGTCAAACACTTCAGCTTAATGACACTTCTCCCTCCTTTGGTCTGTGGTTAGCCAACCCCAATTCCTTAACAATTTACTACTTAGCCTTGATGAATTGCTTGAAAATTATGAGCCAAACAAAGTTGACGGAGGGTGAAAACGCTCAGCTTTATAACCTAGAAATGCTTGCTGTAGGAAAGGATAACGCGAGGCTTGCAAAAGAAATCAGAATGAATGAAGCAGCGCAAACAAGGTTGCAAGCGATGCAGCATTTGGCAAGCGCCGCTTGTAATTTCATGCAAATAGGAATGATTTATTATCAAAGACAAACGACTTACGATAAGTATTTTACAAGTGAAAAAGATCAAGCAGAATTTAATAAGATGGATGAGACAAAATTTAAAGCAAAAATGAATGAATTAGAAAAGGGAGGGATGCCAAAACCCACAGCCGAAGTCATTCGGAAAAAATGGGAACTTAACAACTTGGAACAAACCAAAGCGGTTACAGTTAATCCAGATGGATCTATTACAGGCTCGGATCCAGCTAAAGTAGCAAAAGCAAAACAATTACAAGACGAACTGCGAACTACAGAAACTCGCCAATGGGAATCTTACCAACAGGGTTTACGGGAAAGTTCAATGATTGCTGAATCCGGAAGTAAAGCGATAGAATCAATCTGCAACGCTACTTTTCAATGGCAAATTGCGATATTAAAAGGTGATCAAGGAACCCTCGAGCAGCAAAAACAAGAAAATGAAGCCCTCATGCAATTTACCAATAAAGTCCTAGAGCATTCAAGTACCATTAAAAGAGATGCCGAACAAGCCATCAATGAGCTCAAAGATATGATCGCTTCGTTCTTTAGGGATATGAGAGTCTCGATGGGAAAAGGCTAAATAAGGAACTGTTCAGAAATAAGAGGGTAAAATGCTGGAGCAATTGATAAAACAACTCGGGCAAGAGCTCGATATGACAGAGCAAATCACTAAAAATGAAGAGGAGCATTATCTCTTATCTTTTGAGCCGGAGATCGATGTCGAAGCAATAGAGTGTGACAAATGCCATCTATTAAAAGGGGCCATTGGCCCCTGTCCCACTTCTAATGGAGAATCCTTTTTAATGAAGGTAATGGAAGCGAATTTATTCGGGAGAGGGACGCGGGGATCTGTGATTGGTATAGATAATGAAGAGAAAATGTTGACCCTTACTCTAGAGCTAGATTACAATAGCAGCTACAAAGACTTTAAAGAAAAATTAGAAGATTTTATCAGCGTGGTCGATTTTTGGCGCAAGCAAGCGATAGCGCATAAGTAGCCTGTTCATGAACGAGGAGTAAAAGTGGCAGCAAAATTGGTGGTTGAAGAAGGAGATCTCAAAGGGCTATCCCTCTCATTAGAGGAAGGAGATACCTGGATTATTGGACGCGATCCGGATGAATGCCAACTCGTGATTGAAGATCCTCTTGTTTCGCGCAGGCATCTGGCTGCAACACGGAGCGATCAGGGCTTTTTGGTCGAAAATTTGAGTGAAACCAATCCCCTTCTCCTTAACGATGAGGAAATCAAAGAGCAGCCCCACCTTCTACAAAATGGCGATACCTTGAAAGTCGGCAACGAAATCCTCCGTTTTTACGAAGACAGCTCCGCTCATCTTTTGGATGAGCCTTCAGATTTTGATGATATCGATCATCCGACAGGAGAAGAATATCCTCTCATTGAAGAAGCCGATGTTCAAATGGCACCCTTAACTGATTCTGAAGAGGAGTTCGATGAAACCCATCATGAAACCCATCATGAAACCCTTGATGAGCACCAGGATGAAAATCAAGATACCTTCTTTGAAGAAAACGATGAGTTAAAAGCTTTAGCAGAAATTGATTTTGGCCTGATCGAAACCGGCCGCTGGCTCCTTAAAGTCATTGGAGGACCCAATAGCGGAGCTGAATTTTATATGCAGGCGGGCAACAGCTATATTTTAGGGACTGATCCAACTAACTGCGACATCATTTTTCATGACACGAGTGTCTCAAGGCAGCACGCCCGCATTACAATCACCTCTGAAGATACTTTGACGATTGAAGATTTAAAAAGCCGCAATGGAACCTTAATCAACGGCGCGCCTATTGAAGGCAGTCAAGAACTCCCCCAAAGCAACATTGTGACCCTAGGAACGACTTCTTTTGTCGTTTATGATCGCGAAGGCGAAATGCAAACAATTATTTCCCCTCTCCTTCCCTCGATTGTAAAAGTATTGCAGCAAGAGCCTCAAAAAGAGGGTGGAAAAGCCCTTGAAGAATTGCCGCAAGCAGAACCGATTTCTCAAGAAGAGTTGGCGAAGACAGGTCCTGCATTTGAAGAGACGCCGGCTGAACAGACACCCGCTCCCCCTCATCGAAATTATGGCCCCACATTTGTATTATGTGCCATTATTGGGTTGTTTGTTTTAGCAGGTGTTGGAACAACTGCCCTTTTCCAAGAGAAGCCGGTGGTCATGCAAACGCAAGAAAATGCCAATGAACTGATCCAACAAGCTTTAAGTTCTTTCCCTTCCATCAGATGGACGTTCAATAAATCAAATGGATCATTACTCCTTTTAGGGCATGTGTCCACCCCTTCTGAAAAAAATCGTATTTTTTATAACTTGTCGGATTTGAAATTTATCAAAAATATCGACGACAGCAGTATCATTATCGATGAAGGGGTATTAAGCGAAGTCAATTCCCTTCTTGCCAACAACCCGGAATGGAAAGGAATTAGAGTGTATTCTCCCGATGCCGGACAATTTACTCTTTCAGGGGCACTTAAAACAAGAAAGCAAGCGGAGCAGCTTTCCTCTTACTTGAGCATCAATTTTCCCTATCTTGATCTTTTAAAAAAACAGATCATCGTCGAAGAAGATACCATCCAGCAAATCCAAGCATGGTTATTCAATGCACAATTACCGGACGTTAAGGTAGTGATGAACAATGGAGAGATTGTTCTAACCGGTGCGTATCCTGCCGAAAAGACGAATGAACTGAACCAGGTTTTAGGAAAAGCGAAGCAAATTCCGGGAGTTAGGGTTGTTTCTAATCAAACACAAGTGCAAACTGCAGAGACCGGAATCACGGATATCACTAATCATTACCAAGTGACCGGAAAATCTCGGATCGGTAATAAATACACTGTGGTAATAAATGGACGTATCCTCTCAGAAGGAGATGACTTGGATGGAATGACAATAGCAAAAATTTCTTCCAATCAAGTTCTTCTAAAGAAAGATACTGACCGCTTCAAAATTGATTATTAATAGGAATGTATGTTTGGCTTAGAAAGTAATAAGAAAAAAAAGGGACCTGAAGAATTTTTCTTTGAATTAGAAAAAGAAATGAAAAGTCCTGAGAAGCAGAAAGAAATAAAAGAAAAAATAGAAGCGCGCCTTCAAAAAATTAAAGACGCTTTGAGAACGGGCGAAGCTGATCAAGAAGAATTTAACCGTTGGGGACTCATCCTCCATGGTTATAGCTCACTCATTAAAGTGCTCTCTCGCGTAACAAAGAAAAAAGGTTAGGGGTCTAAATACCTCTAATGATTTAAAAGTTGGCATTTAGACCGAGCCAAAGCCTCGGGGTTGAATCATCGCAAAAGGGTCCATATTGATTAATATTGACCCTTTTGCGATGATTCAACCGCGAGAGCTTTCGCTTCGGTCTAAACCCCAACTTTTGAACCCTTAGAGGTATAAATGGACGAGACTAAATTTGCAGATTTTAAAGAAGATTTTTCTTTGTTAATAGAATCCGGCTTTATCGCGGTCAAGCAACTCGATGAGGTGAGCGCTACACGGATTTTTCAAGCTGCCCAAGCTTTAAGCCCTGCTAATTCAGCCCCAAAAATCGGACTTGGATTTATTGCGCTAAACAAACTGGATCTCAAACAGGCAACAGAAATTTTTGAAGCTGTGAATCAACAAGAACCGGATAACCATCTCGCGACAACCTTTCTTGGCATGTGCTACATTCTTTCAAAGAATAAAATAAATAAGGGTGAAAAATTAATACGGGAATCGATGGCTCAAACAACCGACCCAACAATTAAAAATCTTGGAGTTGTCGCTCTCGAATGGATAAATAAAGATATCAATAAAAAAACCAAAGCCCCATTCTTTTCCAAACCTCAGGAGACCGGCGAAGAAAAAGAATAACTAATGCTCTATTTTTCTTTAGGAGTTAGTTTATATTCAACAATTTCCGATGGAAAAACACTATATAGAGATTGTCTAAGATTTAAAGAAAAAAAAATCGAAAAATTTCCTTACCTCTTTTTTTCCCTTAAAACGTTGAGTCTATTGGGTAAGGTTTCAACCGTTTTTCTTTTTTTTATTAAACTCTATCAAACCGGCAGAGAGGATCCTCAAAAAAAGAATCTTTTAAAGATCTCTTACGCCCTCATTTTAACAAACAGCATCATTTTAATCTCTGAAATCCTGGCCGTCTGGCCGAAATGGAACCTGATCCTCCGCACGCATCGATTTGCCCTCTTTTCTATCTTAGAAAATATTGAAGAAATACTAAATTCAACACATTTGCTTACCAAAATCGCTTTCATTTTCATCCATCGCCAAGCCATTGCGCAGGTGTTGAATTTGGAAACAGCAGACCAAAGTGATAAAAACGCCGCAAAAATCCCTTTTTCACTTTCAGATCTTAAAGATGTGGAATTAGACATTCACTATGAAAACATTCCCGTTGATGCTCAGGCTTCGGAAAAATTTCGATGCGCTTTGACGTCAAATCCGTTGCGGTATCCCGTTATCATTTTGAATAAAAATTTAAGCGCTCCTTTGAAAGTCCCCATTGAGTTATTTGAAAGAAAAGTGATTTTAAAAAACCTCAAAAATCCCTCCACAAGCGTTTATCCAAATACACAAGAACCCATCGACTTATACCAAGTCAAAGAACACATGCTCATCAGAAAAAGGATAGAAAGACAATAAACCCCGTACCTAATTTCATGACCCTGTGCACCGTGCCTGCCTAAACAAAAATTAAACGCAAAGGTGCAAAGAGGCTATTTTTTTTTTATAGTGGACCCCAAAAATTGGACAATTTTTTCAGATGCACTTTGCGCATTTTTGACCTACAATTTTAAGAATTGGAGGTCATTATGGAAAAAAAACTTAAAAGACGAGATGCAGAACTTAAATTAAAAGTTGCACTTGAAGCCTTAAAAGGTGATTTGTCTATAAGTCAAATTGCGTCAAAATATGATATACATCCTAAACAAGTAACTGACTGGAGGGACCAGCTTTTAAACAATGAAAGGGGCCGAGCCCAACGATCTGCATAAATTATGCTGTAATTTTTTTTAAGCCATGCATTTTGATTCTGAATCATTTCATCTAATTAAATTATGCAGATCGTTGGGCCCGGCCCCTTTCAATTAAATTATGCAGATCGTTGGGCCCGGCCCCTTTCAGCCCCTTTCATTTTCTTTGAATAATGACTTCCACAGGGGGTGATTCTATCCCTGCGGGGTCTCTAGAACAAACATTGTAAACATAGACTTTATTCTTATGGCGATTAGGACCCACCTTCACGCGAATTTTTTTTCCTTTGTTAGGAACTTCTTTTATCAATTTGTTATTTCGATAGATTGTAAATGACATTGGCGGTTTATTTTCATTAGATTGTATGATTTTTAAAACATTGACCCATTTATCACCTTTCTGAGGATCTGTAACCTTTTTAGCAGAACCTGAAGCTGTGGCGGCTGATGATGATGAAATGATGAAAGTCGTTGTAGTGGAAAGTAGCCCACACGAAGAATCAGCATAAAAACTTACTGGATAGGGATTGGGGTCCGGTACTTGATCAGGTCCACCTGATACTGTTAAATACATATTAGTTTCGCCAATGACTTCGCTATCATCAGTTAATGATGAGTTAATACCAGAAGGGAGTGGGGTTGAAGTAAGTATACCGGTGGAGAACACATTACAATAAAATTTCACTTTAAATTTTATTGGATCTCCAACGGTACATCTTATTTCGGATGGATTGCCACTTATATTGCAGAAGGGCTCACCATTAAGACCTACACATGTAGCGCCCCGTGCATCTAAGTTCAAGCAAGTCACAATAGACAAAAGCAAAAGTTTTAAAAATAGATCGGTTAACCTAATCATAAAAAAACCTTAAATTAAAAAACTGATATCTAATCTTATGATAGTTTTTTGTCAATTTTTTTGATTCTTTTTAAAGCGCAAAGGTATGGTTCAGGGGCTAAGAAACTGTGATGAAAGGGGCCGTGAAAGGGGCTGAAAGGGGCCGGGCCCAATGAAAGGGGCCGGGCCCAACGATCTGCATAAATGAAAGGGGCCGGGCCCAACGATCTGCATAAATGAAAAGGGCCGGGCCCAACGATCTGCATAAATTATGTTGTAATTTTTTTTAAGCCATGCATTTTGATTCTGAATCATTTCATCTAATTAAATTATGCAGATCGTTGGGCCCGGCCCCTTTCGTTTTGGGCCCGGCCCCTTTCGTTCTTTTGGACCCGGCCCCTTTCGTTCTTTTGGGCCCGGCCCCTTTCGTTCTTTCGCTCCTTTGAAAGTGAAAGTACTCATTGAGTTCTTTGAAAGAAAAGTGATTTTAAAAAACCTCCAACATCCCTCCACAAGCGTTTATCCAAATACACAAGAACCCATCGACTTATACCAAGTCAAAGAATATGCTGCTTCCGAAAGGATTGAACCTCTGCATGGACGAGCTTGCTTAGAGAATAAGGCAACCTCCAATTATGCTCGACACTAGGCCCTCCATAACATTTGAGGCGCGGCGAGTCGTTGATGCCCGCATTTCTTATCCCGACAAAAAGAGACGCTTTGTTTGGGATGATGTCATCTGTTCCCTCTTCATCGATTGGACCATCTAATGGTAAAAGGCCGGGGCCGGCTTCTATTACAGCATTATTATTTTGAGTGATAATGTGTGAAATTCCCAATGTTCGTAGTTTATTTGCTGCGGCCACACCATCTAATTCTATCCCTAACACAAAGAAGATGGGGATTGCAAGACGCGTCACCATGCAACTTGCCGCATTCGATAAGCGATCAAAGGTGCGGTCTGACCAAACAAGATAATCGATTGTGTCTGTTTTAAATTCGTGATTCAAAATAGCCTCAGCTTGGGCACCCCCGCCTAATGAGAGGCCATACATCATTATTTTTTTAGCTTTAATCACTTTTTCTAAAAATTGAAGGCCGGCTTCTTGTCCTGCAGAAATGCTATAACTTGTCGGCCATCCCGTGCTGCGGCCTACTCCCGGGCCATTGACATAAAGAATGTTAAACCCTGATTTTTCAAATTCGTCGACCAGCGTTCCGGCAACCTTGTCTCCAACCATAGCATTTCCACCTGCTAGAATGATCCATTTGCCATTTCCCTTCGTGTTTGCATGTTCAAATGTAAAGGCGTCATAATCGATTCCAGATTTATTGAAACTGATGCGATGGCATTCAAATTGTTTGCCTGTAAAAGATTCAAAGGTCTTCAAGCGCGATTCATCAATCTCTTTTTTATTGAACAATGACAGCAATACAGCCGGGTAGACCAGACAATTGAAAGTGACTGCTAAGACTTTTCTTATGACTACAAGAAGAGCTACAGCGCAGATCAATTGCGGCGCAAAAGCCATGATGGAAGAAATGAACGGAAAATATGCGATAGCGGAAGCGTTGATCGCAGCAAACCCCATACTAGCGAGGGTAGAGCCTATTGAGGTATAAGTCACAAGTTTCATCCCTGCAATCAACGCCATTGCTACATTGAAAACGCGGGTTGTTTTTTCTGATAATGTGGAATCCGCATTAAACTTAACCGCTGCCTGTTTAGCTAAAATCTCTTCTTTAGTTGAAACAGGAACATCGGACCAATGGGTGTAACTGCTACCGTTAATCACATTATAAATCATAAAACAAAACCATTATTAAATTAATAATAATAAAAAATAATACTAAATTATTTATTAAATGTAAAATAAAAACAACATTTAACTCGACTTTGTACAATTTTTGAACTCGTCTTCGGAGAGAAGCAAACTACAGCTAAATAAATTTCTCGGAAGGGGGAAAACACCCCCTTCCTGCGAAATTTATTACGCTGTAGTTTGCTTCTCTCTCGAATATTCGTCCAAAAATTGTACAAAGTCGAGTTAAAGATATCATTGTCCTTTATGTCCTTTTTTGCCTCCCCTCCGATTCGATTGCCTCGGCCAGGCGCTTCTCAAAATCAGCCTCACTTGCAGATGGCATTTGTATTTTTGGAATTTCCGCATAAACGCCATCTAACTGCGAGAATGCAGGAACTTCGATAGCTTCAATCCCGGCATTTCCATTTTCTAAATAGATATTGCAAAGAATTTTAAGATTTTTAGCTGTACTTAAAACGCTATTTTTCCTCTCTTCTTCTGCTTTTTGTAATAAATCCTCTTTAAACTTAAAAATTTTAACTTTTCTCTCTTCGTATTTTTCGATAATCGGATCAATTGTATCTCTATAAATCCTTTTTAAAAAAGAGGTTGCTCCTTCAAAATCTTTAATAGTTTCTTGTGGAATTTCCATATTTACTGCAACTAAATTTTCTTCAACTTCTTCGATTTTCAGGGTTTTTTCATTAAATTCATGTTTTTTTAAGACCACAACTTTACAGGCTGCATCATAGATCTGTTTATACTTTTGAAGGATATTTTCTTTTTCTTTCCTATTTTCAAGAATTTCAACATCAGCCGCCTGGTTTATTTTTCTCTTTCGCTCTTCAATCATGGGATTGATTGCATGATAAAAGTTTTCAACTTTATCATAAGCCTCGATTAACATCGGATTGAGCTTTAATTCTGAATAATTCCTTCTTTCTTTATCTAAAGGGTTATGAAAAAAAAAGGTATAAATATCACAATCATAAAGGATAGCCGGAAGGCTTTTAACCTTTAAATCAAGCACTTTTTTCCACGTTTTCTTTATTTCATCCGCATGGACGACAGACCCTTTGAGATTGTTTGAAAATGCGTATTCAAAATCGCTCGCCGCCCTGCGAAGTTCAATCGTTTGTTGCAGGAGGCTCATTCCCCATTGATTGACTTCGGAATCCGCTTCAATCGCTCGCTGTCCACTATATAAAGCAAAACCGAGCGCTGATATTCCAAAAGCCGCAGCAGCGGCAGGAGCTGCCACTAAGGCTAATCCACCAAAGAGAATTGTCGACCCTCCCCCGGCTATGACCGATTGGATTTTTTTTGTTTTCCAATAGCTCACTTGCTCTTGACATTTCATCGGATTGAACATAATGACTTGAACAGCCTTGTCGATGAGATAAGTCATATATTCCCCCTCTCCTAGACAGCTCCCTACGATTTCTTCTTTTCCTTCATAGCTATGACTCGCCGCTACAGCAATCACCGATTCATTTCCTTTAATATAATGATGAGGATCATTCTTGCTTCCTTCGATATAAAATTGCATGTGTCACTCCTTTTAGAAAGATGTGTGAAATGATATATACTGCTTCCAGTTGAATATTGGAATTTTGGGCTAGCTTGAAAGTCCAATATTCAACTGGAAGCAGTATATATATACTTTACTTTTAAGCAATTATATGCTATTATTTTTTTAAACTTTTGTAGGAATTTATGATTCTCGCTCTATTGCTCTATTTTATCACATTGACCGGCTTAGTGTTTTGGTCTTCAAAAAAAGTTAAATCTGCCTCCGATTTTATTATTGGCAATCGGTCGCTCAATTACTGGCTAACAGCGATGGCGGCGCATGCGAGCGATATGAGCAGCTGGCTTTTTATGGGGTACCCGGCGTTAATTTTTGTAGGCGGATTCTTTAATTCCTGGGTAGCTATCGGTTTGGTCGTCTGCATGTGGTTTAACTGGCAATGGGTTGCGAAGAAATTTCGAGATCTCACCGGCTGCTGGAATTGCAATACTTTTTCTTCTTTCCTAAACCGCCGTTATGAAGATCACTCCGGTGTTTTACAAATTTTTTCTGCCATTTTTTGCTTTGTTTTCTACGTTGTCTATGTGTGCGCTCACTTGACAGGGTTGGGAATCCTCGGACAAACGCTGTTAGGAATTAGTTACCCAACCGCCATTTTGATAGGGACTGTTGTGGTTGTTACCTATGTCATTTTAGGGGGATTCATCACCCTCGCTTGGATTGACCTCGTTCAGGGTATTTTTCTCATGGCCGTCTTATGCATTGTCCCCTTTATCCTCATTGCAAAAGGGGGAGGGACCGAACACTTCATTCAGGAACTCAGTTCTAACGCAGTGAACCTCACTTTAATTCCTTCGAATAAGATTGAAATTTTTAGCATTTTAACCATGTTTTTTGGTTGGGGCTTGGGCTACTTTGGACAGCCGCATATCATCACTAAATTCATGGGGATCAAAGATCCGGAAGAAATCAGCAAATCGCGCAATGTGGGAATGTCCTGGATGCTCCTCATGATGGCTGCTGCAACGCTTGTAGGGTTGGTCGGCACGATTTATTTTAAAGAAGGTTTAAGCGATCCCCAGGTCATTTTTATCGAAATGGTTAAAGAGACATTTCATCCCTTTGCTGTCGGTTTAATTTTATGCGCCATTTTGGCTGCGACAATCAATGTGATGAGTTCACAATTGCTCATCTTAAGCTCGATTTTAACAGAAGATATCACTCAGCGCTTTTATAAAAATATCAAGCAAAAAAATCTCTTGATTATCTCCCGATTTTTTGTCGTGATTCCGGCTCTCTTTGCCTTGTCTATCGCCTATCAAAAAGTGAGCTCGATTTATGATTTAGTTCATTACGCATGGTCGGGGCTAGGAGCTTCTTTTGGAGTACTCATTTTAGTCGCTCTGTATTCGAATAAAATCAATAAATATGGAGCGATGGCATCGATCGTCACAGGGGGCCTCACAGCAGCCATCTGGCCTTATGCCAATCCTCTCCTATTCTCTATCGAGATCGATTCTTTAATCCCCGGGTTCATCTTCAGCTTCTGCAGCGCTTATTTCGTCAGCCAGCTCACAAATAAGCTTTCTCCTTGTAGAAATTTATCTGAAAGCATGCAAAGCAGTGTTGTAATGTCGTGACTAACTTGATTTTAATTAATTAGAATGCTATAATAAATTAAAGGAATTAGAAATAAAGTGTTTCTAATCCATAAAAACCTAAGTGTTGTAGCGTTTCAGAGTTGAAGTCTTTAAAAAGCTTCAGGAAGTGTAATTTCCACAGTCTGAATTCCCTACTGAACTTCTTTGTAAGAAAAAAGTAGAGGAGGAAAATTATGGCCGAATTCACACCACATGAACATGGAAAATTTGACGTTAGTAAAATGTTTACTATAGTCAATGATCAAACTGCTGCTGTCGAATCCATGCTCGCAGAATTGTCCAAAGCTGGCGATAGTATCAGCATCAGTGCAATGTTCGAAATGCAAATGCAAATGAACAAGCTTTCTCAGATGTCAGAAATGTCAACCTCAGTTGTCAGTGCGTCCAACAGTGCGATAGCATCGATGGCTCGTAACGTGAAGTCATAATACTAGCATTAGGTCTTGGTGGATTTTTCCACCAAGTCCTTTTTTTGCGTATCTTTTATTAATAATAGACTTAAAGGAAGCTTGCCATGGCAATAGATAAAGTGGAAGCAGTAAAAAAGGTCACCGAGACTCTGAGTAAGCACAATCATCCGGCTGCTGAACTCGAGCAGCAAACCAATCGGTTTGATTCTCTGATGGCAAATGCACAAACGGGTCATCCCTCTTTCGAAGTTGTCGACACAAGAGGAATAGAGGTGGAGAATGTTCAAAAAATAGAGTCGAATCCTGTTTTTGGAAATGAACAAACTTCGGCGCAAAGAAGCGGCACTGCAACCGATCAAGAAAACAAGAAAAAGCAACAAGACGTGGAAGAGATTGAAGGGGTTTCAGGAACGCGCTCTAAGAATTCTTCCTCTTCTGCTTCAAAATCAAACTCTTTAATGGATGAAGTTTCAAAGCTCAATAAAAATGTCTCTAATATTTCACACATGGGCCCAGAGCATATAAAAAAACAAGCTAAAGAAGTCATTTCTCAAATCGAAAGTGTCAAGACTCAACTTTCTCAAGCGGGAGACATCAAACCCTCTTATCAAAGCTTGTTGCGCAATCGTCTGACTCATATCGATGACAGCCTAAAAATAGCCCTGAATAAAGCGGGAGTTGAATACACCCCTCAAATTCCAACAGTCGGAGCTTCGGAGGAAAAAAATGCGGTTCATAAATTCCTCAGTTTTTTGACCAATAGCCAGCATCAACTCGAGACTTTGGATGTCTCCATCGATAAAGTCAGTCAGATGGGACAAATATCCCCTGCGAACATGTTAGCCATTCAAATGAAAATGGGATATGTTCAACAACAAATCGAGTTGTTCACAAGCTTATTGAACAAAGCATTAGAATCGACAAAAACAATCATGAACGTCCAAGTTTAACCTCCCGGTTGAGGAAGAGTTATGTTTTCTAACGATCAAATCGGTAAATTGCTGGGAGATCTCGATGATCTTCAATTGACAACGGTTAATGGCCGAATCACCGAAATCGTAGGGATGTTAATTAAGGCAGTTGTCCCACAAGTTAAAATTGGCGAAGTGTGTTTAATCAAACGCTCTGGTGAACCCTTAAGAGCTGAAGTTGTCGGCTTTACCAAAGATGAAGTGCTCCTGTCACCTCTTGGTGAAATGACGGGTATCGGCCCCTCTTCTGAAGTCATTCCAACCTATTTACCCCTGCATATAAAAGTCGGCCCGCAACTTCTCGGTAGAATTTTAAATGGATTGGGCGAACCTTTAGATGTCGAAACTAAAGGGCCTCTCATTTTAGAAGAAACATATCCCGTGATTCAGGCGCCGCCCGATCCTGTCAAAAGAATGCCTGTCGATAAGCCAATATCAGTGGGTGTTCGAGGAATTGATGGAGTCCTCACTACCGGCCTTGGACAAAGAGTGGGTATTTTTGCGGCAGCCGGGGGTGGAAAATCAACGCTTCTTGGCATGATCGCCCGCAATGCTGTCGCTGATGTCAATGTGATTAGCCTCATTGGGGAACGGGGAAGGGAATTGAGAGAATTTATCGAACACGATTTGGGCACTGAAGGGCTAAAACGTTCTGTTTTAATCGTTTCCACTTCCGATCAAGCTTCACAACTGCGTTTGAATGCCGCGTATGTGGGGACGGCAATCGCCGAATATTTTAGAGATCAGGGAAAATCAGTCATCTTAATGATGGACTCAGTGACGAGGTTTGCAAGGGCTTTGCGCGAGGTGGGTTTGGCAGCTGGGGAGCCGCCGGCAAGAGCCGGTTATACCCCTTCAGTTTTTTCAACTCTGCCAAAGCTTTTGGAGCGCTCAGGAAATTCCGATAAAGGGCATATTACTGCGTTTTACACCATTTTAGTGGCCGGCGATGATATGAACGAGCCTGTGGCCGATGAAGTGAGATCGATTTTAGATGGACATATCATTCTCTCAAGCGATCTCGCAAGGCAACACCATTACCCGGCGATCGATGTATTATCCTCTGCAAGCCGGGTCATTACATCGATTATTCCAAAAGAACATCTGCAGCTAATTGGAAAATTAAAAGAGGTCTTAGCCAATTATAAAAAGAACGAGTTGCTAATCAAAATCGGCGAATACAAGAGAGGAGCGGATAAAGCCGGGGACTTTGCCATCGATAACATCGAAAAAGTTTTAAAATTTTTGAAACAAGGGGTCGATGAAAAGTGCTCTTTCCAAGAAACCGTCCAATTATTAAAAGCGTTATTTAGATAACCTATACTCCTTCCAGTTGAATATTGGATTTTTGGGCTAGCTTGAAAGCTCCCGCGGTTGAGAGATCCCAAGAGGTATAGTATTAATCAATCCAATGCCTCTTGGGATCTCTCAACCCCGGGGCTTTGAAGCAGCCCAAAAGTCC
>JANWJE010000135.1 GCA_025451995.1 Parachlamydiaceae bacterium
ACAATAAAACTAAGCGAAATTATAAGCAAATAAAATTTTATTTTACGGGGTAAACAAAACAAGCCATTGCTTATCTGCTAACGCAGATTGAGCAATGGCTTGTTTTGTTTACCCCGTGAACGGTTACTTAGGTACTCGTTTGTGCGATGAGCCAATTATGTTTTAATTATCTTCCTTTTTATAGATCAAACATTTGCTTAAATTTTTTTTAATTGAACCTTTTGCAGGTTTTGAAGTATTGCCAAAACTGCTGACGGCGACGATATAATATTTACGATTCTTACAAGGATTGATATCCGACACTATAAATTTCATTTTCTTCTGACCAGAATTTGGAATTTCGCCAATAAGATGTTTAAAATCAATTTTTTCTTTATAGATACGGAATAAGGATACTGGAATTCCTCTTTTAGGTATCTTAAAAGTAATTTCATCATTAAAGACAATTTCCCTCTTCATATGTTTATGAGCTGTTTTTGCCGTTAGGTGTTGGATTAAATCTGGGTCAATTGTCTGTTCCATTCATCAAGTGTTCTAATAACATATTTTCGTGCAAGTCTTGATCAAAACATATAGGAAATGATGGCATGAACACATGGCAAGCAAGGCATGAGATTAAACCTGCTTTGGAATATGCATCTGGCATGCAATCCATATTGAATTCATTACATATTATGCAACAAGTTACCCCCCCAATCCAAGTAAAAGTACAAATTTTTTCTGTAATGAAAAAAATGCTTGAATGGTTGAGTTGGGGAATTGTTGCAAGTGCCGAACACGTGATCATATTTAGAAATAAAACTGAGATGCCTGTTCCAAAAAAGCAATTACATTTAAAATTTTTTAATTTTTTGTGTTTTAATTCGGGCGTTAAATCATCAAATTTTTGATCCAAACTATTATAAGAGTTAATATATGATTGGGAACAACAGCTGTTTATCATAACTATTCTCAGTTATTATATAAATTTTATTTCAGGAGACTAAAGGAATTATGTAGTTTATAATTTATCATTTGTTGTCTTTGCTTTAAACAATAATACAAGGTTGTATATGAAAACGGCAATGAAAAAATTAAATATAGCTCTATTGCTGATGAGCTTATTTACTTATAAAGCGAATGCTGAAGAAGTCAAGATTGAGCAAAACTCTCATTTTTCTTTAGTCGAAGAAGATGCTTCCTTTGCAAAGCCATGGCTTCAATATTGGCATGCGATGAAAAAGGGACGGAGGCATCTTCTGTGTCGACTGCTATTTTTATTGCAAGAGCGGGTCTAGTTTATCCAAAAAGCTATAAAGTGATTGACTTTGATCGCCCCTTTATGGTTGCTCTAATGAGCCCTTATGTGCCGGTCATGTTCGGGATCGTCAGAAATCCTAATTAGAACCTGTTTAAAATCTCAGATTTTTAGAGGATTTAAAAAAAGACCGCTCTTAAAGGAGCGATCTTTTTTTAGCTAATGAGGCAAGAGGTCTTTTATCCTATTTTTCAGAATATAATGATAGTGTGTGGATAGTCGCGATTCCTATGGCTGAATATTTAAAAGTATTCCAACCTGTAGATATCTGGTTGCAGTGATATGCCCAACCAAAGTAGTCTGACGGTGAAAATGAATTTGGCTCAAAATAGGATGAATATCTTTTATGATCGATTGTAAACTGACTTAAGTGTCCGCAACATTCTAGCCAAATTTTTCTTAAAAAGTGATCTAGGTCTTCAAGCTTGGATTTGAATGGTACAGATAAATACAACCAATAGATTGGATTTTTATGCGGCCATTGCACTTTTATAAGAAATGCGTCGGAAGAATCTTCGATGCCTTGATTGAGGCATTTAGCAATATGACTTTTTGCAGCTCTTGTGGACATAATTTCTTTGCACTTACTGCAAACGCCCTTAGTCACAATTTGTTCATTACTGAGAAATATTTGCTCAAGATCTGACATCCCAAAAATGTCTCTTTCATATCAGTATCAAAGCGAGGATCGCGTTGTAAATAAAAGAAAAACTAACATTCTCATCGTATTCATAAAAACCTCCAGTAGTGGTGTAATTTGATTATGTGGGACGTAAGATGTAGCGACCTAGCTGATTGCCGAGGTGCAGAACCGGTCTGCTAGTAGCTGTATTAAATAAAGTCATTATTCTTACTTTGGTATCTGTTAGCCAGGTATTAACGTCCGATCTATTCGATGATGTACCTTGATATTCCCGGATTTTCTTATATGCCCAATTAATACCTTTATAAGCCGATTGAGCAAGTGAAGGTAACGCCAATACCACAGCTACAATGCTAACAACGTGACGAGGATGCCAGGGATTGACGGCAAATATGGTATTCGGTCCAAACACCCTATCGAGTTGAGAGGTTGAAAAAATGCATCCTATTAATGAAGATATGATGAAAACTCCCGGACGAGAAACTCCGGCACTCAAAATCAGCGAAATCTTAGCGCAAACAATAATGACCTTATGGGCTACTTGCACCCATTTAGGATAGTCTGAACAAGCTTCAGTTGTAATTTTACGACCTCGTGCAATCTGATAAATATCAGAAATTTCAACCAGTCCAAATGCAAAGGTTACGGTGCCTGCGATATTTTTTACACCCTCCTTGACTATTGGTTGATTAAGTAAGCGAACGGAAGAGGTAAATAAATTTTTTACTCCTCCTGAAATTGAATTCATTAGTTTTCCTTTAACTGGATCATTATGGCCAAGATGATAAAGGTTTTCTCGTCTAACTTCAAATAAATTTATGCATCTCTGTGTAGGTTACCCTGCTTCCAAATTTTAACGTCTAATACCCTTGACAACTCTGATGGATTAACGAGAATTTGAAAAATTTGAGGTATAATCAAAGGGCTAGAAATTCATCTCCAGCCCACTTAATCGGAAAATTGTCTCATTTGTCACAAGGACAAATGAAGAAGGAATTGCATAGTTTTTCGAGAACGTCTCACCCGTCTCAGATGTCACATAAGAAAAATAGTAATAGCTGAAATTTTGATTGATATTGAGAACTGAAAGGATCAGTCTTTGCGCCAGTTTGCTGCAGTCGATTGCGTAAAATTTGCGTAATTGAAGAAAATGAGGCTCTGAAGAGAACCTATAGAAATCAAGCTGTGAGTGGATGGGAGCGGTTGGACTCGAACCAACGGAGACCGAAGTCGAGGGATTTACAGTCACCCGCAACCCAACAAGCTACAACACACCGCAAAACATAACAAAAACAAGATTAAAAGTTTACATGAATTTATTTTTTGTCATTTTTTGTGATTTCCAGCGATTGTTTGTGGCTAAGTGGGGTAAAATTGGGGAATGATTTTTTTTATTTTCAATTTTGAGATGAAAAACTGAAATTTCCCACTACTAAACAAATCCCACAAATTATATAATGGGATATAAGCAAGGAGAAAAGATTATGAGGAAACAGCAAAATAAAATCCAAATGGATGATAAATACCGCATTTGTTTAGGCAGTTTTTTATCCAAAGAAGAACGAGAGCGATTGAGTTCTTTTCGAGTGTCCCGCCTTGAAGATGGCAAAATTGTACTAGATCCATTGGTGGAAATTCCTGCAAGAGAACATTGGATATACAAAAATCCTGAAGCACTTGCTTCATTAATGAGAGGAATCGAAGATGCAAAAAATGGACGCCTTGTTGATATGAATATCGACTTCTCTCAGTTTTTAGACGATGAAGATAAAAAACATGTTCAAGATTAGATTTACCGAAGAATCCGAAGATCAGTTTTTAAGCTTACAACGAGCAAAAGACAAAAAAGCTCAATTTAAGGCGGTTGGGAAAGCTTTAGCATTTATGAACGCCAATCTAAGGCATCCTTCCCTATACACTCATAAATTTGACGAGATGGAATCGCCTTTCGGCGGTGATGTTTTTGAATCTTATGCTCAAAATAAAACTCCGGGAGCATATAGAATATTTTGGGCTTATGGCCCAAACAAATCTGAAATCACGGTATTGGCAATTACTCCACATCCATAACGAGGTAGGTAGGGCATCTACTCTTGCAACTTTTGTTTGCGCTCCAAGCACCTTGCCCAAAACATAAGATAAATTAAAAGAAAAAGAATTAAGGCAGCTCTTGACAAATTATACCACTTTTGTAAAGATATTTGGCTTACGAGACTAGAAATAAGCAGATTTTTGAATCGTAACCCTGATGGAATACGCGATCGCTTCTTAACCCCACTGGTTGATAGCGGTGAACTAGAATTGCGTTATCCTGACAAACCCAATAGAGCAGATCAAGCTTATCGCACGGTACAAAGATAAGAAAAAATTTATGAGTCCTAAGCAGTGAGCCAAGGTACTTGTTTTTTTCAAATTCAAATACCATAGAAATCTTCATCCAGCCTATTTAAATATTGTTTAAATCCTTTCATTATGAGCCCTATTATTTAGGGGTAAGTAAAAAAGGTGTTTAATGGAATCACTTATGTAAATTTTTGCATCCTTCGGTGTTTCAATTAAAGTTATTGTTTCTCCATCCCATAAAAAGAAATTTTCACACACCGGCGTAGATTTATCCTTATAGGGATGTTTATCAAAACATTGTATCCGTCGACGATATCATGCGCCATCCCGAAGATAGGCCAACCATTGGAATGATTCTTTGCAAAACGAAAGACAACTTCGTCGTGGAATATGCTTTAAGAAATATCCACAAGCCCATGGGAGTTTCCGGCTATGAAACATTGTTAATGGATAAGCTACCCAAAGAGTTCAAACGCACTCTACCTACTGTAGAAGAAATTGAAAGGGAAAAAGTGAAAATAGCTAAAAAGCTTCTTTGAATTATTGTCTTGTGTTGAGGGCAATTGTCCCATTCATGTCCCATAACCTATTTTTGTTTCTTTTAGGTTAGTAAGACTTGGATTGTAAACCATTGATGATGAGAGATTGGGGGCGGTTGGACGCATTCAGAACTTTTGATTGGCAGGCAGTCGCTTTGTTGCTGTGCAATTCCCCTCCTTCTCTTGCTGCCTAAAATCCTTAATAATCAGATATTATAGCTTTCATGCAATATAAATCTTGTGTTTTTATGCCATACTGGCATAACTTAAGATTAATTTGATAGTTTTGTTGCTATCATAATTATATTGAGGTAACCATGAAACGGCAATCTTCTGCAGAACAGACTTTTATTCAAGAAGTTGTGGATGAATCAAAAAAGCTAAAATCGGCAATGAGAGGTCTTGCGATCGGAAGCTTTATAAAATTGATTCGCCAACAGTTGGGAATGTCGCAGAAAGTTCTTGCAGCGCGTGCCGGAGTACCACAATCTACAGTGTCGCGAATTGAACAAGGGCAGCGAGATGCAAGCTTATCCACCCTAACTAAAATTCTTGGAGCTCTTTCTTGCGATCTAGTGATTGCCCCAGTTTTAAAAGAACCCATAGAAACAATTCGTCATAAGCAGGCAAGGAGAATCGCTGAAAAACGGATAAATTATCTAAAAGGGACGATGAACTTGGAAGAACAGCAACCAGATGCCTCGTTTACCCAGACACTTCTTCAAGAAGAAGAAACTCGTCTTTTGCAAGGACCTGACTACAAATTGTGGGAAGAGTAATGGAAAGACATTTTGAGGTTCCACAAGGAGCCACTCCTATTGCTGATTGCAGCGACCTTATTCCAGGTTGGGTTCATACTTCTCATGACCTTAACCGAGTGGAAGCGGAAAATATTCTCAAGGCACAAAAGAAACATCTTAAAAGCTCTCATCCAAAAAACTGGTTTCATCCAGAAAAATTGAAGGCAATTCATCAAGACATGTTCAAGGATGTTTGGAATTGGGCTGGGATGTACCGAAAATCAACAACCTCAATTGGTATTAAACCTGGCTTAATTCCTACGCGGCTGGCCGGACTTTGTTTTGAAGTAAATTTATGGTGGGAAAATCTTCCGCAGCTCACTCTCATTGAAATGGCCGCTAGAATTCACCATCAACTCGTCTCTATCCATCCTTTTGAAAATCGAATTTTACAGCTCGCAATCAAAGCCGGCTTAGAAAGTATCGCACGAATTTTAATAGAAAAAGGAGCGGATATCCATGCCATAGATCGAAGTGGATTAACCCCATTTCAGACAGCTGTCGCACAGAACAACAAATCTCTTACAGACTTTTTGATAGCAAAAGGCGCAAAGCCCAAAGCTCCTCCAGGGACGGGATATACACAATATTATCATCTCTATCGAGAATAATTAAAAAAGTGTAAATATCAGAATATGAGCGGAAACAACACTTTCTCCAAAACAATTTCTCCACTCTGAAAAGGATTCGAAATCAATCAAGAGGGGGTATGGTTTCTAATTCCAAAACAGGATGGAATTCAAAAGATTTTCGTTTGTGCACCCCTTCATGTTCTTGCTTATGCGCGCAATGATCGCCATGAAAATTACTCAAAACTCCTTGAATTCATCGATCCGGATGCAAATATACATCAATGGCTTATGCCACAAGAATTTTTAGCCGCCGATGGAAGTGGGGTAAGAAAAACTCTTTTATCAATGGGTTTAAGGATTGGTGAAGATCGTAAGGCGAAGGATCTCTTGACTCGCTACCTATTGTCTTGTGATCCCACTGATCGCGTCAGAACTATCGATCGGACAGGATGGCATGGTCAATCTTATGTTCTTCCAGAAGGAGCTATAGGAAAACAGATTGGAGAAAAAATATTATTTTTAGGACCTCAGTTTCAGTAAGGGAACCGTTCTTAACAATATTGGACTTCAAGAATCGTCCAGAAGAATGGGGGCGGTTGGACGGGTTCAGAACTTTTGACTGGGCCAAATTAATTGAAAATTTGCCTCATGACTTCTTAAGGGTTGAGTTGACCCAAGGAAAAAGGATGTGAAAATTGCTATCGAGGGGCTATGGTCTGCGCATCAACAAGGAAAAAGTTTTTGATCACAGAATTCACAGAATTCACCTGGATTTTATTGAACTCTAATGGTAAAATCATTACTTCCGCTACAGCACAAATGTGCCGGAAAGTTAATTAAACTATAAGTAACTTTTTGAGTTTAATTATTTTTTTATTATAAAGAATTAATCTAGTTATTGCTTTTTTAATATAAGTAGTTTATAATTAATATTTTCAAATTAAAACAGAGGTTATTAATGTCTTTAAATCTAGTTTATGGAAAACAGCTGCAATCTAATTTTTTAGATGCTGGTGAAGCTATAGCGAAAGATGTAGCGCAAGGGAAATTTTTTGAGATTAGCAAAAAGCTAAATAATGCATTTTTCGATGGAGGGGTATTCACTCCAAAAAGTTTTGCATCCTTAGCCTCTATAAATATTCCAGATAATCCTACTCATATATCAAATGAACTTGATGGTCATAGCTATATTACAATCGGAAAACAAACATCTTTTAGTGCGGTTATGGGATTTGTAGAAGGTATTCCTATAATAGGATCAGCTATTGCAGCTCTAAAAACCATATATCATTTATTTGGTATGTTATCTTCTTACTCTACATTAAAAAAAGCAGTTAAAGAGTTAAATGCTACAGAGAGAAGTGATTATAATGTAGGTCGTGGAGCTAGTTGTCATTATACAAAAAAAGTATTTGAAGCAGCAATTGACTATACAGTACACCAAAATCATCTGGTTGCATCGCTATTGTCACTTATTCCTTTTGTAAAACCAATTACTCGCATTGCCCAGGGAGTGATTTTTAATGTGCAGGCGAATAATAGTGTTCCATCTCATGCATAAACCTCTCTCAAAAAAGGTTTCAGACAATTTTTCGGTGTTTTTGAGCTTGTTTTCGATTCTAGTCTTGTGGGGATAAGATCGACAAGGCGTATCCCCTTCAAGTTTAAAGTCGAAAAGAAGCTAAAATATTCCCAAAAAACTTAGCGAAAAATTTTATTGCGATAGGTTCGTAGATTCAGTGTTAAAAATCGTTAAAGACTTTAATCAAAAACGTTATAGTAAATTTTGTTGTACAGCTTTTTTAAGCTTCTTCCACTGGGGCAGATAAACCTTTGCTCTTAAATTTTCCATATTACAGCTAATATTCTAAAAACATCATTCTCCATGACTAGCAAAGTTATGAAGAGTTCTTAATACCACATTTACATGAACCCTTTAAGCTGAAATAGTTTATAAACATCTACTTTCTAAAAAAATTTCTCATAAAATTTTGGGAATTTTTATATAGAAGTCTCTCCTAAAGTCGATTTCCATAAATATGAACTGGTAACGCTTCTATTTAAGGAGCATACCCCCTCTATTTTCCCAAGGTGCTCGTTCCATCTCCTGGGAGTCCCATTAGTTTTCTGCAGGATTTTTTGTCTTGTTTGTAACCGCTTTGATGAACTCGCTTTTCTTGACATAGCCGAAAAAGCCATTGGGAAACGAATCAAAAGGCAGGAAGGCAAGATACGCCTCTCTATCGCCTCCTGAGGCGTAGAAACGTTGACGGGCTTGTATCTCTAACATCCTTTGGTGTTGAGCATCCCTTGGCTTGCTGATGCCAATCAAAGCCCATAGTCTATCGCCTGACCCCATCTTCTCTAATCTATTTAGCCGTATTTTATGAGACATAACATCCTCCTATTCTGTAATTGTATCCTCAAGTTTTCTGATTCGTTGCTCGACGTCCTTGAATTCCATGTATTTAAGCGTCATATTTAAGAGGTCAATGGCAACTCTGTGCCGTACAGATTCTGATTCTGCATGATCGAGTAAGCCAATGAGGGTATCACATGCCTTTGAAGCTGTTGCTTTAAGACGATCTACAGCCTGGTTCACAGCTTCATTCTTCTTGTTTTCCAACTCTTGTCGAAAAGCTGATTGATTTAGCCAATCAAATATTTGCTTTGAAGAAATACCCGACTGTTTGGCAGCTGATTCAACGGTTGGATTGCTAATTAAGAATGGCAGAACGTGCAGCTGTCTCCTAGTTAATCTTTCTTTATCCACCATGTGGTTTCCTTACGTTTTATTACTTATTTGCCGAAGAATTCTATTGCAATTGCCCACTCATGACTTATTCCTTTCGCTTGCAAAGGATTGAATTTCCAAACATATTGCAAACTGCCCTTAGACTATCATAAAAACGATATAGTTTTAAATTTAAAATGACGGATAGAGTGTTATTTTTAGGAGGTTGTTTTCGTTGATTCTTTTCACTCATAACACTATAAGAGAAGATCAGACCAAAAGCGTTGTCAGAAAAAGTATGAAAGAAGTAAAAAAAATTCTCCGTCAAAACCTTAAAAATTTAAAAAGGCCATTTTCAGATGAGTGGTTGTCCGAGTTTTCCCTCTTGATGGAATTCATAACAACCAACACGCACACAAATAAGATAATCAGCTCGATAGAAAAAGAAAAACAGGAAGCTTACGCATCCTTAGTCGCCAATTTGAAAGCTCTATTCAAGGATGGACAAGTCTGCTTACAACTTATTCAGAAACAGATAAAGAACCCAGATACACGAGCTTTATTTAAACCGCAAATTCAAACTTTACTACAAACTAAAGTGGATCGCAAGAAAATCGCTGATCCCTTTTTTAAACTTGAGACTACCTGCCTAGACTACATAGCTGATTTTAGCCGCCTTTTAGAGGGTATTTTGAAAAGTGATGCAAATAAGCTCGTCAAAAACTATGCCTCTGTTGGCTACAATAAAAATATCGACCTAACCTTTTCTCCCTTTTTGCAATCATGTAAACACGATATCGACATTCTTTCAGGGCTTAGAACAAAGGCGATTTGGACTAAGTGGGATTTGCTTTTACAGTGGTCAGAATGGACAAGGAATGGCATCTCGCCTAGTAATCAGGCATTTAAAGACAATCTATCTCGGATGTTTAGAAGCTTAAAAATATCAGAAGCAGTGCAATTCTGTGGATCATTTCTATTAGGTCGGCTTATAAATACGCAAACCGTTTCTATAGATTCAGGAATATGCCTAAAATCCATACGGCTTTTTTTAGATCTAAAAGATCGTTATTGGATCATCATATATTTTGCTGGTGAGAATGGTGAGAAACGTGAGTTTTTTATTAGAAAGCTTCCACAAGGAAAGCCATCATATAATTTATTAAAGTTGCTATTGGAAGCTGAACCCTACTCACTAATCGAATTTTCGCCGCTTACGCACACTTTAGGCGAGCTACAGATAAAGAATGAATTAAAAAAAGTGTTCTTTCCACATGATAAGTTTGCTGGATCTCATGTGCAACTTGGTGTAGATAATGTTCCTATTGATGCTGCCGCTATTGTAACACATCTTTCCTCTCTTCAAAAAGATCGGAAACGGCATCCTCCTTTCGATTCGAGATATTATTATAAATTCATTTCTACTGTTTAATTTCTCCTGTTTTTCCTGACATTGTAATTGATAATCAGGCAGTTAAGAAAAATGCTGTTTTTGCATAGCTCTGATAATCAACTAGTTAAACGACTTATCCTATAAGGCCGTTTTTTTCGACGTTTTTCCGACAAATGGATAGCGATTTTCATTTCTTTCACTCGTAGACTCTTTCCAGAATTCCGACGCTATCCGATTTTTCGAGTATAATTCCGGCATTTTTTAAATTTTGGGCATGGAAAGCAATACTAAAGCTCACATGCCTGCCAAGAAACATATTTCTGCTGAATCGTCAGTAGTGATTAATTCCTGTCGTCTTGGAGCTTTTTTTGATCTGCTTCTCCAAATAGACAAACGTAACCATCCGGAGCTTTATGAGCATAACCAAAGTGCAACTTCTCCCAATCAAACCGCAAAAGGGCCTGATGGCATTTGCCTGTGTGGAGATTGATAACCAATTCTATATCAGTTCTATCGGAGTCCATAAAAGACGAGATGGAACTGGCTATAGGATTACTTATCCAACACGAAAGGTTGGCGAGCAAAATCTAACGATTTTTCATCCAACTGAGCCGTCTCTCAGTAAAGAAATTGAGCAGGCTATTTGCAGTAAAGCTGAAGAGGTTATGGGTCTATGAATATCCCAAAAAAATGTAACAGAGAGGTAAAACATATGTCTCCAAAACAAACTGAATTAAAAGGCATCGCTTATCCCCTTGCTGAAGGGTTTGAAATCAACCAAGAAGGGGTGTGGTTTCTAATCCCAAAACAAGATGGCGTTCAAAAAATCTTTGTGTGCGCTCCGTTATATGTGCTTGCTTACGCTCGCAATGATCGTCATGAAAACTATTCCAAACTGCTCGAGTTCCTTGATCCTGACAACAGAGTACATGAATGGCTTATGCCTCAAGAACTTCTAGCAGGCGAAGGTAGCGAAGTAAGAAAGACTCTTTTATCAATGGGCTTAAAAATCGGAGAAGATCGAAAAGCAAAAGATCTTCTAACCAGATATCTCTTATCAAGCGATCCGATTGATCGTGTAAGAACTATTGACAGAACCGGATGGCATGGCCAATTCTATGTTCTTCCAGATGGGCCCATAGGAAAACAAGTCGGGGAAAAAGTCTTATTTTTAGGTCCCCATATTGGACAGCCTATCTTCCATGCTGTGGGCACGTTAGAAGAATGGCAGACTCGTATTGCTGCTCCTTGTGTTGAAAACTCTCGCTTAATGTTTTCTCTTAGTGCGGCATTTGCAGGCCCACTTTTAGGCATCTGCCATGAGGAAAATGGGGGATTTCATCTACGTGGCGCAAGCAGTACAGGAAAAACAACCGCTCTTGATGTTGCAGCTTCTCTATTTGGCGGAAAGGATTATATCCAACGATGGAGAGCAACTGCCAATGGATTGGAAGCAACAGCTAAAATGTATAATGATCTTCTACTGCCTTTAGATGAGATGGGAGAGATTAATCCAAAAGATGCTGGGGAAGTTGCCTATATGTTAGGCAATGGAACTGGCAAAGCGAGAGCAGATAAAACTGGGGGTGCTAGGGATAAGGCAAAATTTCGTTGTCTCTTCTTATCGACAGGTGAAATCAGTCTTGCTCAACATATGCTCGAGGATGGTAAAAAGGCTAAAGCAGGTCAAGAAACACGCATAGCTGATATCCCAGCTGATCTTGGACCGTACGGGGTATTTGAATCGCTCCATGGGTATGTTGATGGGGCTGCGTTCTCAGATGCCATTAAGGTGGCAACAAGGGAATGCCATGGTGCAGCGGGACCTAAATACATTTGCCATTTATCAGAAGACTTTCAAATGGTTAGAAATGCGGTAGATGCCACGATAGATAGCTTTATAGAGGAATATGTTTCTAAAGGCTCATCTGGTCAAGTAAAACGAGTCGGTCGTCGCTTTGGGCTTGTAGCAGCAGGAGGTGAGCTGGCAATTCATTTTGGTATCGCTCCATGGCAAAAAGGTTCAGCAATAGCTGCTGCAGGTAAATGTTTTCAGGATTGGCTTGCATATCGAGGTGATGATCAAGATTTAGAGGAAAAGAAAACCATCGCAACGTTTCAACTTTTCTTTGAAATGCACGGTAATAGTCGCTTCACTGGCTGGCACGATGATGATGCCAAAACATACAATCGAGCAGGTTTTAAAAAAATCGAGGGAAATAGGACAGAATATTATGTTCTTGAAGAGGTATTTAAAAATGAAATCTGTCAGGGATCTGACTGGAAGCAAGCCTCTAAATTGCTTATTAAAAAAGGCTATCTAAAGCCATCTAGTGATGGAAAATCAACCCGCACTGAAAACCTTCCTGGCATGGGAAAAGTAAGATGCTACCGATTTGAAAAAGTTCCAGTTGGAAAAGAAGAAGCCGCATGAAGCTATATCCACGATTGAGAGTGTGAGAAAAATCTCACTTTCTCACAAATCTCACCTTAAAATTATCTCGTGGAAGCTGAAAAAAACTGATACAATAATTCCTCAATTAAAGATGTAACAAAGGTTTAATTATGAAAGCAATACTGCTTGCTCGAGTCTCTAGCAAGGAGCAAGAGGAGGGTCAGTCTATCCCCGCTCAAGAGCGACGTTTACGAGAATATGCCGAGAGAAAAGGTCTCGCTATTGATCAAGTTTTTAAAATCACCGAATCATCCACTAAAGACACTCGCAAAGAATTTGAAAAGATTCTTGGACAAATTCGTAAATCTAAAGAAACGATTGCCTTAGTGGCAGATACAATTGACCGAGTACAGCGTAGCTTTAAGGAATCTGTGGTTCTTGATGAGCTGAGAAAAGAAGGAAAGGTCGAAATCCATTTTTTTCGGGAAGGACTGGTACTGAATCTTAAGTCTAACTCTTCCGAGATTCTTCGTTGGGATATGGGGGTTATGTTTGCTCGCAGCTATGTCCTTCAATTGAGTGACAACGTTAAACGCAGCAAGGAACAGGCAGTAAAAAGTGGAAATTGGATTGGGCTTGCACCTTTAGGTTATATTCATATTGTGGATGAGAAGGGTGAAAAGAATATTGTTCCTGATCCTGACCGATTACCTTTCATTGTTAAATTGTTTGAGCTGTATGCAACTGGCAACTATTCCCTCCTAAAACTAGCTGAAGAAGCGGAAAAATTTGGATTACGAACCAGAAAAGGAAAAAAGGTAGCTAAATCTCAAATAGATTCCATCCTCAAAAATCCATTTTATTGTGGTATGATGAGGACTAAATATGGTTTGGCAGAACATCATTATCAACCTCTTATTTCAACAGCTCTATACCAACAAGTCCAGAACGTGGCCGCAGGATACCATAAAAAGCCTCTCAAAAAGATTAGCGAGCCTTTCATTCTGCGAGGCATGATTACATGCGCTCATTGTGGCTGTACTGTCACTCCCGAAATCCATAAAAAGCGTTACATTTATTACAGCTGCACGAATGCTAAGGGAATTTGCAAGAAAGTCTATATACGAGAAGAGCCATTGGTCGAATCCTTATCCAAATACTTTGATCATATAGCCTTAAGTGAAGAACAAATTGCCGATGTGACAAGCTATCTCAAGAAAATCCATGAATCAGAGAGCCTTTTCCACACAGAAAGTCTTACAGCTCTGCGAAAAGAGCAAGATAAGATACAAAAACGAATCAATCAAATGTACGATGACAAGCTTGATGGATTCATTGATGAAAAGATGTACCTTGATAAAGTTAAAGATTACAAAGCCCGCCAGATTGAAATCACAGAACAGATGACCCGACATGAAAAGGCCGATCATAACTTCTATGTTACTGCCAATATGGTGATGAATTTAGCGGCTCGTGCGAAGGAAATCTTCGAGAGTTCTGAAGTGGATGAAAAACGCCAACTTTTGAATTTAGTGTTTCAGAACTTAAAATTAGAGGGTAAAAATCTATCTATAGATACTTGTGAACCATTTACTACCCTAGTAGACTATAAGCAGTGTCCAAAAGGATGGGGGCGGTTGGACTCGAACCAACGGAGACCGAAGTCGAGGGATTTACAGTCGGTTGTCGCTCCACACACTGGCACAAACTGGCATACATAGGCACAATACAATCAATGGTTTAAAAGATTATTGATTGTGCTAGTTTGCGTTATTTTATGCCAGTTTTTTGCAGTCTAGTGCGTAAAAATTGCGTAATTGGTATCATATTTTAAAAGATGGTTTAATCAACCCCATCAAGAAAAAATGAAACCCAAAATCCAAATTCCAAAAGCCTGGTTAGAAAAGTTTTGCACAGACAACCATATTGTCAAAATGGCTCTGTTTGGCTCAGTCATTTCTGATCATTTCAAAGAGACGAGCGATATCGACATCCTTGTAGAGTTTGACCCTAGACATATTCCAGGTTTATTCGGTTTCGTAGGAATGCGCAACTCTCTTTCAGAACGTTTAGGGAGAGAGGTTGATCTGAGAACTCCTGAAGACATTAGCAACCTATTTAGAAACGAAGTTATCGAGCAGTCATATCCCATTTATGGAAAAGAAAGATTTAAATCGACTTGAGCATATATTGGATGCAGCTAAGGCTATCCAAGAACATATTAAAGGGAAAAAGCAATCTGATTTGGATAAAAACAGATTGTTTCTTGGAGGAGTGATCCGCGAATTGCTTGTGATCGGAGAAGCAGCAAATGCAATCTCCTCTCAGGCAAAAACTCAAATTCCACTCCCTTGGAAAGAAGTGATTGGAATGAGAAACCAGTTAGTTCACGCCTACTTTGAAATTAATCACAAAATCATCTGGATAACAGTCACTCAAGATATTCCAAGGTTGATATCTCAATTAGAAGATTTTTTTAATATGATATGATTCTTTAGAGTCGAAGAATTTGATATAATCCAAATAGGCCAAAAATTTATTCCAGCTTTAGTTTTAAAAATCTAGTGTTTGTGAGCAATGGAATGATCGTCCTGTACGTCAGTAATCCAATTATTCCTCTCCCATGAAGACAAAAAATTCTTGGTGATGGGAAGATGTTTTTCAATCGGATTTCCCGCCTGCCATTTCCCCACGAGTTCTGTAAATAGAATTTTTACACAAAATGGGCCATCTGCAAATCCACCAACTTCATATGGTTGAAAAATAATGATTAGTGATTCGTGATCGACAGCAAATAATTTTATCAATCCTAATTCTAGATAATCCTGAAGGGGTTCTGATCCTTGAAAATAACTACAATTATCACATCGATGTTTAAAAAAGTCCTCACAATAGCTTCTCAAAAACTCTTTTTGACTAGCTTGAGGAAAAAGATCATTTAAGACTATCTCCTTAAAAACTCCTTTATCTTTCACAAATGTCTTTGTTTCATAGCGAATCCACCCATGAGGCATATGAGCATAGACAAAAACAGTACCGAAAAGGCTTACTATATCATCAGAGAAAAGAATGCTCCGCAGATTATAGTCCATATGAAAAGGCCCTTCATCCAAAGAGCTTTCTGTTAAAAGAGTAGCAATAAAATCTTTTTTTATTTCTTCAATATTATAAAATCCCTTCTTTGCATCGAAGGAGCAACCAGTAAATGCAGCAGCCGTCAGGAAAAGATAAAAAATTCGCATAAATAATTTAGGTAATGATAGTGAATCCGTGTTGACCATATTCTGGTCGAAGATAGTGATTCCCACTTCTTAGATGCACAAGAGTGGCGTGAAGTCTCTCTTCTATAGTTAATTTAATAGCTTCTTGTTTAGAAATCCAAATTGATTTCTTATCTCTAAGAATCAAATATTCGATTATCACTCCATTTTTCTTGTGAACTCCAGAAATATATTCTTTTTCAATAAAATCTTCGTTGCCTATTTCCCAATCTTCATTTTTCTCAATAGCTTTCCAGTATCGTTCGAATTCTTGATCCGAAAGTGAACTGATTTTACGATTTGAATCCAGATTGCTCATTTTTGCAATTTTTGGGCCATGACCTGGATCATCTTTGACATATCTTTGTCGCCAGCCAAACGACACCCGCTTTTTGCTCTCACAAAAACCATAATTTCTTCCATCAATTGAAGAACTTTTCTTAATCGTTGAATACTAAATCGCATTAATAAAGCGATCAAAAATCACTGATCTTCACTATATTCTGCAGGGAAACCAATACTTTTATAAATAAGTTCAAGTTCAATTGTGCCTGCATTATTTTATTCCACAGTTAGATAAAGAATATATAGTCGATTTAGACCATGGAAAAAAACAGGAAAACATAGGCGCAATACAATCAAAGGTTTTAAAGATCATTGATTGTGTTGGTTTGCACTAATTTATTCCAGCTTTTTCGAGTAGGGTGCATAAAATTTGCAGTGATCCACCCCTTTAACAAAACCTAATTTTTAATCAAATGAATTTGCTTCGGCGTTAATAAGGAGATTAAATATGTCCCAATTTTGCATAGAGTATGCAGTATCAATGGGGGTTTTACCTTCAGCACCAATTTTCTTTAAACTTGCCCCCGCGGCCAATAAAAGTTTAACCCCATCAATATTATTAACTTCAATCGCTGAGATTAATGGAGTGTTATTGAAATCATCTATAAGATCAACATCTGCACCATAGGCAATAAGCAGAGAAACAACATCATTTAATTGATGCTTAGCTGAATAGGTTAAGGGAGAGAAACCACCATAAATAATATTAGGATAGAAAGAATGGACATGTTTTTTAAAAACAATATTAATCATTGCTCCGGCATCTAGCAGGGCTTTCAAAAAGTCACATTGATTTGCAAGATACTCAGCTGATTCGGGACGATTTTCAATAAAATTTTCCCAATTTTGATAGTAAATAATCGAAGCAAACAATGGATTATTTTGAAAATATATAGAGTCTTTGGGGAAATGATCAACTTTTGCACCAAAATATAATAAGAAATCGAATAAATCCTTATTTCCGGCAAATATTGCATTAGCTAATGCCGAGCCATTTGAAGATTCTGTTAATACACCCCTTGATTTAAGAATACTAACTATATTAATTATATTTTCTTTGTAATCGATGGAATTCGGCATACCAAAATAAGATGTTAACAATGAATTTTGCAAATAGTCGAGCTTTTGTAATTCACTATCTGTAACAGACTTAGATAAAATTAAAAATTTGTCAACATCTGCTTTATTTAATGCTATCCCTATAGGATTTTGCCACCATATATGAAAAGGGCCGTGAAAAGGGCCGAGCCTTCGATCTTTCGATGAAAAGGGCCGGGCCTTCGATCTTTCGATTTGTGAAAAGAGACGGGAAAAATAAATTGAAGGCAAATCAACCGGAAAAGCCACAGGACCGACAACTTCCAAAATCTACAGTCTCCATCTCATCCCATGTGAACTCGCCACATACAAGACGCTGTCCAAGTTGAACTTCAGGGGCGGTATGAGCCGTTTTGTCTGTATAATAGACCTCTTGCATAATTCGCTTTGTTGGATAAAATGAAAGATTTTTTGATGAATTTATTGCCAAATTTTGAGAGCATATTGTGTTTAATATGGTCGAAAAATTTGGCAATAAAGACGCCAAAAAGATTCATTTTAGCAAATAAATGGAATTATGCAAGAGGTCTAATATTTCCAAGAATTTGATAACAAGAGAAAAGCAGGCCTTTATTTGAAGCTTCTTCAAAGGTCATACCGAGATCTTTCTTTGCAGTCATAAAAAAGAAGGAAGAAAAAAAAAGGAGCAAGCCTCAAAATGTGATAAGCACTCCCGAAAACGGGATTTTAATGCTTGGTTATCGCAGTTCTGATGCCGCAGGATTAAAATCACTTCCTGCTACTTGAACACGAGGTCTTGCTCAAAAGTTTGATTTATTGGGGGCGGTTGGACTCGAACCAACGGAGACCGAAGTCGAGGGATTTACAGTCCCTTGCAATTGCCACTATGCGACACCCCCAAGATGGGATAAAACTGCTGGCAGTAGGACTTGAACCCACAACCGTCCGATTACAAGTCGGGTGCTCTACCAGTTGAGCTATGCCAGCGAATGAGAAAAGTTATATCAAAAAGATGCTTTTAATGACAAACATTTTTATTCTTGTTCGGGATTATCGCCCACGAAGTATTCTGAGGGGTTTGATGGAACAGGGGGTTTTTCTTCATGAGAATGAAGCGCAGATCCAAAGGACCGTTCCATGAGAGTCGTATAATCAACCATAGGTTTTTGTTGCTTGGTTTGCTCTTGAGCAGGTCCTGTTACTTTATTCATTCCGCCTCCACTGATCACTTTAGCTGTAAATTTTCTGCTTCCTAAGGGTTTTTTACTCTGTTGATCTTTAAGGAAACAACAACTTTTATATTTTTTTCCAGAGCCGCAAGGACACGGATCATTACGTCCGACTTTTTCAACCATATTGACACCACTTATTGATTTGATGTAAAATTTAATACTTTAATCGCAATTATAAGCAAAAATAAGAGTTTTTTTCCATTTTAATATGCAAAATATTTCAATTCCCCGTCCACCTTGGACATCCCTTGGCAAACGCCTTGAAAGCACTTTAAGAAAAGCATTGTTTGATTTTGAAATGCTCAATGGTATTCCTAAAGTGGCAATTGCATTAAGCGGGGGAAAAGATAGCTTGACTCTTCTTTTTTTATTACACGCCATCTCTGGAAGAGGATTTCCTAAATTAGATTTATCAGCGATCTATGTTTCCGGCGAATATTCTTGCGGAGCGGGTGTTAATGAATCCTATTTGAAAGCAATATGCAGTGAATTAAACGTTGAATTTATCACGTGCACCTCTAATCAAAAGCTAGAAACACTTGAATGCTATAGTTGTTCAAGGGAGAGAAGAAGGCTTATATTTAATGCTGCCAAAGAAGTTGGAGCCAAAACGATTGCTTTCGGGCATCATCGCGATGATCAAGCCCAGACAGTGCTCATGAATCTTCTTCACAAAAGCGAGTTTGCCGGAAATCTTCCCAAAATTTTCATGCATGAATATGATGTAACAATTATACGCCCTTTGATCTATATTGCCGAAGAAGACATTCGCACATTTGCACAGCAACAGGGATTTGCTCGTATTATGTGCCGATGTCCAGTGGGCCAAAATTCGATGCGAAAAAAAACAGACCAGCTTTTAAGTGCAATCGAAGAGCTCTATCCAAATGCTCGCGAAAACATAGCCAGGGCGGGTTTAATATATGGGTCTCAAAAGGCTTCAAAGGTTTAAATCGTAAAATTTATTTTAGAAAAACAAACTGTTATCTCATTTTTCATCTCGTTTAATTTAGTCGTTAAAAACATTGGAAGCTTAAGTTTTTCAAATTCCGTTAAATGATCGGACAATCCCTCTAAGCGCGCCAACAGAAATTCTCTCTCACTTGCTTCGTCTTCACAAATATGGAGGATGTCTTCTTTAATTTGATTTAATTCTTTTTCCATAAATAGAACCTCGCCTTCTGCTTCTACATATGAAGACCAATCGCTTGTATCTTCCAATTGAACCACATCTTTCATCACGTGATCAATTCTTAGTAGTAATTGATCGAAGCATCCTTCTCTTTTTTCCTGTATTTTGGACATCCACTCGGAGGCTTGTTGCAAGGAAATGGGCTGTTTAATATCACTATAAAGTTGAATCAGTTCTTTTAAAGGCTCTTCCACAGAATTGGCCAATCGTGTTTCTATATTTTTGAAAAGTCCGGTTTCTTTAGGAAGCAACGATAGAGAGTGTGTTTGATACTCTTTAACGATTTGAATATCTTTTTCAATCAAATGAGCATATCTACGGGCAATTTTTTCTATAATTCTTTCGACAATCCCCTTTCTGTCATTCCATTTAACATCTAAGTAAAACCATATTTTTGCAATTTCTTCCCATTCCTTATCGGTAAAATTTTCTGCTGATAAAGTAATATTTTTTTTTAATTCCCTCGCTTCATTAAGTATTTCTTCCACAACATCTTCAGCAATTGGCACTATTTGTTTATCAAAATTTTTTAAACTGATTTTTTTTTCTTCTTCGAATTGATCAATAATTGCTGAAACTGTAAGCTTAATTTCATTCAATTCCTTTATTTTTGCTTCAAAACTTAAATTTGCGGGTTTTATAATTTTTTTGATTTGATCGTAGAGATGTTTAACAAGATCTCTTGGTATGTGTTGAGAGTTATTTTTAACTTTAAAATCCGATTCCATAACGACTAAATTAAGTGTTCATAATTATGTTAACATATTAATGATAAATTTTTTATTAATGATAAATTAAAAATATATGAAAAATAGACCTTCAATACTCATTACTAACGACGATGGAATTCATGCACCTGGAATTAAGCATTTATGGAAAGCTCTTTCCACAATTGCAGATGTAATTGTGGTGGCTCCAGCGTATGAACAATCGGCCGTGGGGTTGTCCATCACTATTCGCCATCCATTAAAAATTGAGAAAGTGGAGTGGCATTTTGCTCCGAAAGCTAATCTTTGGTCAGTGAATGGGACGCCCGCCGATTGCGTGAAGCTTGCATTGACAGTGATTATGCAAACTAAGCCTGATTTGATTATTTCTGGCATCAATCGGGGGAGCAATGCCGGCAGAAATATACTATATAGCGGGACTGTTGCGGCAGTGATAGAAGGGACCTTGCATAATATTCAGGGGGTCGCATTTTCAATTGCAGATTTTATCAATCCTGAATATGAAAAAGCAGAAAAATTGATCCCAAAGTTTATTGATTATATCTTGAATCATCCCCTGCCAACCGGTACCTTTTTAAACGTCAACTTTCCAAAAGGGATGGCAAATCTATTTAATGGCATCCGTTTTGCAAAACAAGGATTGGAATATTGGGCTGAAAATCCTGAAGCGCGCGACCATCCTGCAGAAGGAAGCCCTTATTATTGGTTAGGTGCTAAAATCGCTCAATTTGATGAGCACCAAGATTGCGATATCCACCTTTTGAAAGAAGGCTTTGTTACCGCAGTCCCCATTCATATACAAGAT
Organism: Parachlamydiaceae bacterium; assembly: GCA_025451995.1. GTDB lineage: Bacteria > Chlamydiota > Chlamydiia > Chlamydiales > Parachlamydiaceae > JANWJE01. Next base: position 21,338 of record JANWJE010000135.1, read on the forward strand.
TTAACTCATCATAAACACTTTGAAGAGCACCGAGTGGCATTTGAAAATATTGTGAACAAAGAAGCCGGGTCTTCTATCCGGTTTGAGGAAATTTATGATAGAGTAAATGAAGTCCCTTCTCCTGGCATTTTTCCATAATTTGCCGCCCCCCCTCTATCTCATAAATGCGATTTAACTCCACTCTTAACTGATCGCTTAATTCATGATTTAATTGATTTTGCCCATTTTCTTTTTCACCATGTTTCTTTTGATACTCTTCTGCCTCAATCATAATCATTGCTAAACGATCAAAATAGCGTTGAAGTTTAGGACAAGCAGCTAATAATTGATCTCGTTTATGAATGCTTTTAAGTTCTTGAACGAGAGAGCGAATCACCCCTTCCCCTTCTTCTTGAAAATCATCTAGAGAACGGGGTCCGCAACTAATCAAAAAAATGAATAAAAAAAATGGGAATAGTGATTTCATATTAGTTATACCCCTTTCAAAACCTACCCAATACCGTTCAATTAATATATCTTAATCTTAATCTTGATCTTTCTCCTCAAGTCTTTCATTCCGAATAAATAAAAACAAGATTAAGATTAAGATTAACAATAAGAAACCCGCTAAATGAACGGTATTGGGCACAGGCACAGGATTTTAATTTTAAAAGAGTTCTAATATTGCCCAAGACTTGAGAAGGTGACTTCGAGTTTTTTTTGAGATCGGGCACGAGCATAGGTACAGGGAAATCCCCTAAGAACTAAACCCTTACAGTTTTTGCTCAATTTTACCTTGCCATAAATTAGCCACATCTATAAATTATAAGCTTATTTTGCAAGACAAGGGCGTATAGCTCAGTTGGTAGAGCTCCTGTCTTACACACAGGCGGTCATAGGTTCGAGTCCTGTTGCGCCCAATATGAGGTAATTGCAAAATATATTGCGGGAGTAGTTCAATTGGTTAGAGCACCGGCTTGTCACGCCGGAAGTTGCGGGTTCGAGCCCCGTCTCCCGCGATCTCCCATATAGATCGCAGATCCAAGCAAATAACATGTATGCAACACCTCCCCCAAAAAGGTCTTTAATCAGTCGAATATTAACTTATTTCTGGATGTCTATAGGCGCATTTCTTTCAGCTTTTGCCCTAGAAATCTTTTTTATCCCAAATAAATTGATCGATGGTGGAGTTGTTGGTGTTGCAATGATTTTTGGCAATCTCTTTGGAAAGCAGCTCATTCCAATCTTATTGATTCTCTTTAACCTCCCCTTCTTGGCTTTAGCCTATCGCTCCATTGGAAAGGTATTTGTTATTCACATGATAGTAGCAAACTTTCTTTTCTCCTTCTCAATGCTATTTATTTCCTATTTTATCCCCTTTGAATTTCACGGGGAAAGTTTGGAAGTTGTTGTTGTCGGAGGTGCAATTTTAGGAATTGGAATTGGTCTGATTATAAGAGAAGGCGGTTGTCTTGATGGGACTGAAATTTTAGGAATCATCATCAATCGAAGAGCCGGATTTACAGTGGGTCAAGTGGTCTTATTCTGTAACGTTTTTGTTTTTGGAGCAGCAGGCATTGTCTTTCAAGATTGGCACCCTCCACTTATGTCCTTAATTACCTATATTGTCGTCATTAAGATTATGGATTCCGTCATCGTTGGATTAGATGAGACAAAATCTGTTTTAATCATCTCTTCAAAGTCCAAAGCAATTGCCGATGCAATTATCCACGAACTTGGACTCGGTCTAACGATCATGTATGGACGTGGAGGATTTTCGGGCGATGAGAGAGAAATTATCTACGTCATTGCTGAACGCTTACAACTCGCAGAGCTTAAAGATTTAATTTTGCGAGAAGATCCGCATGCTTTTATCGCAATTGAAAACTTACATGAAGTTGCCTACGGTAAATTTTCTCAACAGCCAAAAATGACAAGAGTAGAAAACATTTTTTCTAGTTTCTTGCAAAAACAAACTGAAAAAGAAACCTAGACATCTTTCCTCTCTTACTTTATAAAAAGTCTTATATGTTTCAACAACCCAACGAACTCGATCACGAAAAAGAAATATTCAATCATGATGCATGGAGGGTCTTCCGCATCGTCTCTGAATTTGTCGATGGATTTGAAACAATGACAAATTTGGGTCCTTCAGTTTCCATTTTTGGATCTGCCCGCTTGGCTCCAGATTCCATCTATTACAATTTAGCTGTCGATGTGGCACGTCATATTTCTTCAAAAGGTTTTGCCATTATTACTGGCGGGGGGCCCGGAATCATGGAGGCCGCTAATAAAGGAGCTCAAGAAGCGAGTGGCAGCTCATGCGGTTTAGTCATCGACCTTCCCTTTGAATCAGCATCAAATCGATTTATTGATCCTCGTTATCACTTAAGTTTTAGATATTTTTTTGTTAGAAAAGTGATGTTCATTCGCTACGCTCAAGGATATGTCTTTCTCCCGGGAGGCTTTGGCACACTCGACGAACTTTTCGAAGCCTTAACCCTTATTCAAACCAAAAAAATTAAAGCTTTTCCAATCTATCTTATGGGAAAAGACTATTGGGTTGAAATGTTGAAATGGATCGAACAAACAATGCTTTCTTATGGATGCATCTCTAAAGAGGACTTTAATATGTTCTTAGTCACCGATGATCCGGAAGAAGTTGCAAATGGCATTGAACGTCACTACCAGCGCGATCGCGCAATGAAAAATTTCTAACTAAGGTAACCATCTATGAATTGGCCAATAGCGATTAGTTACAATGATCCTGATCACTTATTTTTAAGCATGGTGAATGTATATATTGTAGGAATTTCCACGGCATTAGTATGTTTAGTCAATAAAGTAGCGTTAGAGGCTTTGCCCGTTAATAGCCAAATGATAACTTCAATTAAAGAGTATAATATTGAAGTAGGCAAAACAGGAGTATATATAGCCGCTATTTCAATACTTGGTATCGTTGTTGGTGGTGTAAATTATATAAGGAATATGAAACAAATCAAACCCAAATTTGACAAAGATTAAATTTATTAATACAATAAATTTATAACGGAAGTTACACTTTTTGATGCAACGATTTTTGTTAGATTTTTGATTTTAAGCATTTTGCAGTTCGCGTAGTTGTGTTTGTAGACACTAAAAGCAAACTGCAAATATGCTTAAAATCAAAAAGATACAAAAAGCGGACCATCAAAAAGTGTAACTTCCGTTATAAAGCACAACCAAGGCAGGTGATATGAAAGAGAAAAAAAAAGATAAAAAAAGCGCCGAAGATTGGGTAGCAATAGCTAGAAAATTCGGTGAGGATTGTGTCAAAATTCAACAAGAGAAGTCATTGAATATTCACGAAAAATTAGAAAAGCAAAAAGCTATCAGTGAAAAAATGGCAAAACAGATTTCTAGTGATCCCCATCTATCCGATGAAGACAAAAAGCAAATGATTCAATCCATACATAGTTATTTGGATGAGTGTAAAGCAATGAATGAAACACTGCAAAAGGCCGGCTTTGCTAAATAACAAAAGGGACAAAAGGGACTAAGGGACTGTGAAACAATAACCTGCACGATCGTTCAACCGCGGGAGCTTTCGCGTTGTCCAATCGTACAGGTTATTGTTTCACAGTCCCTAAAGCGACTTTAGTTTTTTCTTTTGTCCCTAGATTATCATCTCCTCGTCTTTGCCGCTGGAAAAAGTGGCTTATCAGCAACCGTGGTCGGATCATAGACCCTAGTCACTGCAGGGAAAGAACTCGCCGAGGAAAGTGGCTTATCAGCAACTGTGGTCGGATCATACACTCTACTCACAGCAGGGAAAGAACTCACGGGTGTTCGATATGAAGTTGCAGAGAAAGAAGGAAAAGGCCCTGGGCTGACAACACCCCTTCCCGACTTACCTCGAGTTGTATGATGACTCATGTGTCTTTCAGAATAAAAGCTATCGGCATAATGAGGATTGGCATAGCTATGTTGCGGAGTTATAAACTCTCTTTTTTTAAACAAATTATCCCAAAAATTTTCTCTAAAAACAGGCGGAACAATATGTACGCTTGGCGGCGATGCTGGGGCATGGGCTGGCATTGGCAAACTCACATGCGGAGCTGTAGCATGATGATGGTGCGTATGTGGCTTAGAACATAATTTGCTGATTAGCCAGGTGATTGCAATTCCCCCAGCAGTGCATCTGAAAATCGTTGCGAGCATGGGGTTTGAGTGCTCATATTGATTTGCAACCAATAGCGAAAGAGCGCTTAATGCAATAGCTAAGATTGAGTCTTGATGATTTGCATGTGCGTGTGGTGCCTCATCGTGCGAAGGGCTTGTAAACATTGAAGGGAAAAAGGTAACCATATACACTCCTTAGGGGTTTTATCTTTTTTCTGCAGCTGCAAATAATTGAGGTTCCTGTTTGACAACTTTTTTGACCAGAGGTGCTGGCGCCGGCAAAACTTTTGGAAATGGACGCGGCACGGTACTTGGAGCAGTAGGATCAGCATCTACTTTTGCAACTTTCGGGAATGCTTTAGTTGCTTGCTGAGGCGGACAACTAATCGTAGGGATCCTTTCGGATCCCAAAATTGAATGATTTGTAACAGCTGTTTTTGATGAATTCTCATCTGACCTAGTTTTTGCAGCTGCAAATAAATTTTGATTTAAGGGTTGCATAGTTTACCTCCTATTCCACAGGGTAACCATAAAAACTTACTAAGCTATAAGAGACTCCTTGAAGATCGACATTGATAAAAATATGTGGATATTTTTCCGTGCGCCAATTGTTATTTACCCCAACTAAAATTCTTTGACCTATTCTCATTTTTGCGAAATTCGCATCGGGTGCGATTTGCCAAACAGTATCATCGCTAAGAAGGATGAGTCTTTCATATGGCTGAATATTAGTAATGCGAAAGGTATTGGCACCCATTGGCAAAGGGGGATAAATAAGGTTTGCTTCAACCGCTTGATTTGTTGTCCGATTGTATAAGACATAATTGTATCCCGAAAACCAAGAAATGCATGGCTTTATCCAAATATCATCACTTTGAACCCAGTAAAGCACTTTTTGACGACCGGATCTTTCGATTTCCCACTTTGAAGCGTCATGCAATTGCACAATATCGCCAATATCTGAAAAAGCAACCAAATGATAATAACCGTCATTTTGGATTCTTTGAAGATAATATGCATCGTTATAGGAATTTCTGCCAAATATAGAATCAGCTATAAGAATATTTGAATATTCTTCTGAAATAGACTCTTCTTGAATTGACTTAATTTTTGGGAACTCCTGAATTTCATCTGCTATTGTAAGAGATGATAAAGAAAAGCTAATAGCAACATAAGCTAACATTTTTTTTAAGAACATAACACTCCTCAATTGAATATTTTTTTATCCATAAGAATAGGAGAAAAGATTAAAAGAAAATAAAGAAATAATAAATATATGACAAAAAAGAATCATTCTTCTCGACTGAATTGGTGGCCTTGAGCAATGAGTGAATCAATATAAGTTAAATCGAAATCTGCATTGATGAACTGTGGATCCTCAAGCATATAGCGGTGAAAGTCAATCGTTGAATAAACTCCTCCAATGTGAAATTCGCGCAGAGCTCTTTTGCCTATAGCAATAGCTTCAGAGCGGTCTTTCCCCTTTACGATTAATTTAGCTATCATCGAATCGTAATTAGGCGGAATAGTGTAACCTGAATAGCAAGCACTATCGACCCTTACTGACGGTCCACCGGGTGGAAGGTAATATTCAAGCTTTCCGGGAGAAGGAGTAAAATTTTGCAAAGGATTTTCAGCATTAATTCTAAATTGGATGACATGTCCCAAAAATGAAATATCTTTTTGTTTATATTTGAGTTTCGCCCCTTGTGCAATTTTAAGCTGTTCAATGACAAGATCGACACCAGTTAATTCTTCTGTCACTGTATGTTCTACTTGGATCCTTGTATTCACTTCCATAAAATAGAAGTTTTGATCTTTATCTAATAAAAATTCGACAGTTCCTGCTGAAAAGTAATTCGCTTCCTTGACAACGTTGACAGCTGCTTGTCCAATTTTTTGGCGTAAATTCGGAGATAAAACAGGACTCGGCGCTTCTTCAATTAACTTTTGACGTCTTCTTTGTGTTGTGCAATCTCTTTCACCTAAGTGGATATAATTTCCATATTTATCGCCTAAAACCTGAACTTCAATATGTCGTGGATTTAAAATCATTTTTTCCAAATAAACATCTGGATTTCCAAAACTGACTTCCGCTTCTGTGCGAGCGGCAGCGAATTGCCTGGTAAATTCCCCTTCATCGTTTGCAATTCTAATGCCCTTTCCTCCGCCTCCAGCTACTGCTTTAATAAAAATGGGGAAGCCTAATTCTTTAGCATCCTGCAAGGCAGATTTTAGATCTGTAACAACCCCGTTTGACCCCGGGATAACAGGGCATTTTGCGGCTTTAGCAGTGGCTTTTGCTTTGGCTTTATCGCCTAGGAGAGCGATCGCATTTGGAGATGGCCCAATAAAATTTAGACCGCAACTTTCACAAATCGAGGCAAATTTGGCATTTTCGCTCAAAAAACCGTAACCCGGATGAATCGCGTCGGCTCCCGTAATTTCACATGCCGAGAGAATGTTTGGTATTTTAAGATAAGATTTGTGCGATGGAGCTTCACCAATACAAATGGCCTCATCAGCATGAAGAACATGCAATGCTTCAGCATCAGCTTGAGAATAAACCGCAACCGTTTGTAGTCCTAAATCATGACAGGCGCGAATAATCCGTACAGCTATTTCTCCACGGTTAGCAATCAATACTTTTTGCATAAATTAAAGGTCTCTTCTACTCGGTGATACGGAAAAGTTTAGTTCCAAATTCTACTGGTTGACCAGATTCTATCAATACTTCCGCGATGATTCCAGTGATGTTTGCTTTTATTTCATTCATCACTTTCATTGCTTCAATAATACAAACAACAGTAGATTTTTCAACCTTATCCCCCACTTTAACAAAGGATGGATCTTCTGGTGATGGGGCAGAATAAAATGTACCAACCATTGGAGAGGTGACATAGAGACTTGCAATATCCCCTTTTTCAATTTCTTGAGTATGTGTTCGAGCCGGCATCTCAGAGCCTCTTGACAATGCCTGATCTGTGCGGCTCCATCCAGGTGCCTGATTGAAGGCTTCTTCAGAATAATCAAGCTGAGGATCAGTACATCTTCCAAATTTTACATCATCTCTTTCAAGAATTAATTCAAAATTTTCTTTTTTTAAAGTGATTCGTTTTATGCCCGTTCGCCCCATGGCTGTCATTAATTCTTTGATTTGCTTTAATTCCACTATTATTACCTCTTTTGTTTCTGCATACTTGTCATTATACTGCTTCCTGCTGAATCTTGGACTTTTGGGCTGCTTCAAAGCCCCGGGGTTGAGAGATCGTAAGAGGCATTGTAACCTATACTATGCCTCTTACGATCTCTCAACCGCGGGGCTTTCAAGCTAGCCCAAAATTCCAATATTCAACTGGAAGCAGTATTGAGATAGACAGTTTCTTCAGGGGTCGATTTTCTTCTCATTAATGAATTTCGAGAAGGGAAACGACCAAATCGAGAAATCGTTTTTTCCGAACGGAGTGCCTCTTGCAAAAATTCATAAACTTCTGGTTTTAAAACATCTGGGGAATCAAAAAATAATTGCCGGTATTTTGCAACACCCAGTTGTTGTGCTCTTAAATCTTCAGAATGAATCAATGGCAAATAGAAGAAGAGCCGTTCAATTGGATAGAGTCTCTTATCATCCTCTTTTTGAATTCCTTCAATAGTTAATGCTTTTGCCATAGGATCTGAAATAAATTGTTGCGCCTGGCCACTGTAGATAAAACGAGGAAATGAATCGAGAAGTAGAATGAGTGCCAACCTGCCTCTCCCTGTTTCACGCCAACTGTTGTATTGCCCTTTCCTAGCATTGACAACATCTTGGCTAAAAATTAAAAAATCTCTTTCGCTTTCTGCAGAATAGCTAAACCAAAGTGCGAATTTATCTTCAGGAACATAATCACCCGCTGGGAGTGTCCCAAACCAAAAATTTAATATCTTTGTGATCGGATCAACCTCTTTTTCATCCTTCGAATTTTCTGATTCAGTTTGTTTTGGAGGCTGGATTGGAACTTCTTGCCCGGGAGGGGTTTCTTCTGTAGGTTCAATGGGAGGGCGAAGAGAGGGAGGGATAAGCGGCTGTGTTGGCACAATTAATCTTTTTGGCGGAATAGGATCGGGAACGGTAGGTCCTATTGAAATGGCTTGTTCTTGCCCGGATAAGGAAGAGAGAATAAAAAAATTAATAAGATATCCGAGTTTTTTATTCATCCCGACTAGACCCTTTGAATGTACTCTTCACTTTTGGTATCTACTTTGATAATGTCTCCTGTTTCTATGAAAGGAGGGACATCTATTTTAGCACCTGTTTCTAATAATGCAATTTTGCCTCCTCCCCCTTCTTTATCATCCTCGGTCTGAGTTTTGGCAACCATTAACTCTAAAAATTGGGGAAGCTCGACAGCAAAAATTGTTTCACCATAAAAAAACGCTTTTAATTCAACCCCTTCTTTTAAAAAGTTAACCTTATTTCCTACAATATTCATTGGAACTAGCACTTGGTCGAGATTGACAACATCTAAAAATAAATATTCTTCACCTTCTAAATAGAGATATTCCAAACGGCGCTCAATAAGAGAAACATCTTTTATAGGTTGATTAAGTTTAAAATTTTTTTCTATTGTTTCATGTGTGCCTAAATCTTTCAACTTTGCTTTGATGAAGGGTGTTCCCTTAGGAACCGTGACTTTTACACTTGATTCCACTCGATAGAGCTTGTTTCCTATAGAGATTGTCATGCCTGGATTTAATTGATTGCTGGTCGCCATAAGTCCTTCTATTCATTAATTTGTAATTGCTTGGCGCATGTCTCTAATTGCGCTTTTCATATCCGAAGAATGATATAAACTCGTGCCTGCTACAATGATATTTGCACCTGCTTCAACGCATTGACCCACATTGTTAATCGTTATTCCCCCATCGACTTGAATATCAAAAGGAGGCAGTTCATTGTCTGAAGATTCTTTATTTTTAAGGGTAATTCCACCGGCTCGAATATTCAGTTGATCGCATAAATTTCTAGTAAATCTTACTTTATTTAACACTTCATCATTAAATGATTGCCCTCCAAAACCCGGATTGACTGTCATTAATAAAATCATATCGCATTTATCTAAATAACGAGGAATTAATGACAATGAAGTTTCCGGATTGAATGCAAGACCCGCTTTGATATTGCACTTTCTTATATAGTGAAGTGTTTCTTCCACATCTTCTGTAGCCTCTAAATGAAAGGTGATGTTATCTGCACCCGCCTCAACAAAGCGCTCCACATAATCAAAGGGATTATAAATCATCAAATGCACATCTAAAAAAATATCAGTCGCTCTGTTAATCGCTGCGACCACTTGATGGCCCATTGTTAGGTTGGGGACGAAATGACCATCCATAATATCGAGATGGAGCCAATCGGCTCCTGCATCTTCGGCTTTTTTTGCTTCATCGGCTAGGTAGCCAAAGTTTCCAGCCAATATCGAAGGAGCAATTTTAATTTCTGCTTTCTTTTTCATTAATTTCCATGCAATCTATTAGACCTCTTGCATCATTCCATTTATTTGCTAAAATGGAATGATGCAAGAGGTCTATTGTAGAATATCCCTTTATTAATACCTTGATTTTTTCTCAAAGTCAAGGATTAACCCTGACTTTACGATTTATGATACAGCCTGAGGCTGTGAAAAAATAGACTTCTTGGGATTTTACCTTCAAAAGAGTCTATTAAAAAAGAGCGATCACTCTTGATGTTGCAGCAAAGGCACTATTAAGATGTTTATGCGCTGCTGGCTTGGGGATATAGCTAAGAGCAGATTCAAAAAAAATATTTTTGTTAATATAGCTTTGATAATAGCCTTGGATTAAACATTCTTTTTTTCGGACGAATAAATGAGAATTAAGCCTCGATAAGGCTATTCCCAAACCAAAAGAATCGTTAGGTCTATGGGGTATTAAACCAAAAAAAGTAAGTCCGGCACCAAAATATTTATTAATAGGCAATGTTTTTGAGCGATGTATGCCAGCTTGCACAAAACCGACTAATCCGCTGTTGTCATTTTCGTTGCGCTTCCATAGCCTTTGAGTACAAAAAAAGTAGAGCCCTGGAGCTCCTTTTTGTTCAATATTATTTCCAACAGTTAATTTTCCTGATTGATACCAAGCTCCGAAGGCTATTTTTCCTGCCATTTTTTTCCATGAAAAACCAGTCTCAGCAATATGAAAATAGTACCCATTAAATTCAGGACCTCTTAATCCAGTTTGTTTTCCTCTAGCTAGATTACCATCATAGACGCCATATGATAAGTAATAAGATTCTACAGGAAGATAATTAATGGTTATTCCATAAGCAGAGTTATAATACCCAGGAAGAACACCAAGTAACGTTGGATTGATAAATATGGGAGTATAAATTAACCCTGTGGTTGAAGTAATCGATGAGTTTTCATCCGACAAATGTACAGGGTGCATGATATTGTTAAAGTCATAGGATGGAACGCTTTTTCCAACACGAATTACAATTTCTTTACTCAATAATTCTTGGCGAATCCAAAACTGATATAACTCAAATCGATTTAATGGAGGAAGGCCCGGAAGATTATTATATTCTTGCACACATCCAGCTTCCTTATTAGTCTGCCTTCCATCAAATCTAAGGCATTCAATGCCGACAAGGCCCCCTTTCCAATTAAATTTTTTCTCAAGATCAATATTCAAACTAATCTGCAAAAGATTGTTTCCGCTCCACTTATGCGGTTGGCTACCCCCTGAGATTAAATAATTGATGTCTGGGATCCAAAGTCCACCCAATCGGATGCCGTCTTCTTTTTTAAATCCGAACCATTTTCCCAAATCGCCGGTTCCTGTCATTTTATTATCAGCAGCGGGATTTGCACTCACACTGTCTATTTCACCATGTTTCTCAGTTGATCCCCTTTTGAGATAAGTATCCTCGTTACCGTAAATGGAAAAAAAAGATAAAAAGGCTAATAAAAAAAATGTCATAAAAATCATTTTCTAAATTCGCCACGCAGAGCAGCAACTGCGATGTCGAGAGATTCTTGCGCGAGGGGCGAGGCTCTTGCCCCATTTCCTGCAAGATGACCAACTCCAAACTGTGTATAAACATTAGTCTTCACCCCATAAGACCGTAAACGCTCGGCATATTTTTGTGCATCTTCGCGAAATAGATCGTTTTCAGCTAAAATAATGATTGCAGGAGGAAGATGAGAAAGGTCTTTAGCAAAAATGGGAGACACATAGGGGTTGTAAGTTTGTTCCGGATTTGAGACATACTGTGAGGCAATCCATCGCTCAGAATCATACTTATCACCTTGAGGCTTAAGTGTTCCTTTCCAGGTATTATCTACTACAGGATTAATTAAAACCTGAAAATCAATCATTGGTTTTTTTCGATTGCGTGCCAAAAGGCATAAAGCAGCGGCCATCCCCCCTCCTGCGCTATCACCCACAACTGCCAAACGCGAAGAATTTGTATTAAATTGCCCAGCATGAGATACGATCCAAAGAAGTGCATCATAGCATTGCTCCAAAGGAATTGGATATTTTCCTTCAGGTGCATTTAGATAGCCTACAGATACAACCAAAGCTTGAACTTCTCTACATAAGTATCTTGCCAAATAATCATGTGTATCTAAATTGCCGGCTACCCAAGCGCCACCATGAATATAGAGAATAATTGGCAAATTTTTTTGTTCATTTGGAAAATAAATACGCAAAGGTGTTGTACGATGATCGTTTGTTATTGTCATATTTTCTACTTTCGAAACAGCTGGTTTTTCAGATGAAATAGACAAAAATTTTTCGTTTAGCATCTTTCTCACTTGATCAGGGGACATTTTCCAGAAAGATTGGCAAAAACCTTTTTCCTTAAATACCAATACAATTGATAAGAGAAAAACTAAATACATCTTTTTTTTCATATGGATACCTTTAATATACACATCATGGATGAAGAATTGCCCCTCGTGCACCTCTGCGTTTAATGTGTTTGTTCAAACTTAATACACGCCACTTTATGGGCAATAGGGTGTGAACACTGGCACGAAAACGCAATTCTTCAATTTAATTGTGTATACCATTAATACACTAAACGAAAATATGTTTACAATCTACAAACCAGTTCCTTCAAAGCTTCAATCCAAAGGGGATGATCATTTAATCCTTCTACGAGCTGCAACTCTTCGCCACCGCATTTTTTAAATTCTTTTTGATATTCGATTGAAATTTCATATAAGGTCTCTAAGCAATCGCAAACAAAAGAAGGACTAAATACCAAAAGGCGTTTATCCCCTCTTTGAGCACATTTTTTGATGATTTCACTTGTATAAGGCTGTAACCAAGGCTCTTTTCCTAATCTCGATTGAAAGCAAACTGAAAATTTTTGGGGGTCTAATTTTAGGTGATAGGCGATGGAGCGAGCTGTCGCATAGCATTGCGCTCGATAGCAAGCGTTATTTTTAGAAGTTATTTCCTTTTTACAAGAATATCCCTCACAATCGTTATGAATAGAATGGAGGTGCTTTTCGGGTAATCCATGGAAGCTAAAAAGGATATGGTCATAAGTTTCTATTGCGTATTGCTTTCCTCTTTCGCTAAATGCCTCAACGATTTTCGGATGATCGAAATAATGATTGATAAAGCGTATTTCGGGGAAGGTTTTCCACTTTTTTATTTCATGCATGATTTTTTCAAAAACAGAACCCGTTGTCGCAGATGCAAATTGTGGAAATAATGGAATAATCGTTAATTCGTTGATATTTCGTTCTTTAAATTCAGATAAGGCACCCTTTATTGATGGATATTGATACCTCATCGCTAAAGAGACAAAATAGTGATCCCCAAGTGCATTTTGTAACTGTTTTTTTACTTTTTGGCTATGAACTAATAATGGAGAGCCTTGTTTCGTCCATATCTGCTCATATTGTTTTGCAGATTGTTTATAGCGCAATGGGACTATAAGCCCCCTAATTAATAGCTGCCTTTTGATCCAGGGCATATCAATCACTCTTTGATCTGTTAAAAATTCAATCAAATAACGGAAGACGTCTTTGTTCTGAAAACTGTTAGGTGTACCTAAATTTACAATGAGAACGCCTTTCATAAACTTTCAATTTCCAAATGTTGTTTATAGATCTTTTGAATGAGCTTTCCATTGATTTCTGTAGGGATTTCTTTATGAACCAAAGCTTTTTTTGTTACGATTTCCTTTTCTATTCCTGTTTTTATATAAAAGGCATACCAGAAGAGAGACAGCGTTTCTTCTTCAGTTATTTTTTTTTTCTTTTCAAAGAGATCATTGATTGTAGCGTATGTGTTGTTTAATTTTTCTTTCTGAACCATTAATGATTTAATCTCGTTAATCAATTTATCATTTTTCTCTTTGTCGCTTTCTTTTAGATCTATGTCGTAGAAATGATTAAAAGAGGCAAAACATGCACTCATCGCCATTTTCATTAATGTTTCCCCTTTTGCCGCTCTTCCAATTTCCGGTAAATATTCCTTTTCTGTGGTCAATTTTTTAATTTCGTCTATTCCGTCGTCTGTGAGTGTTATCCCTCTTCCATTTATCTGATGGAAACTATTGACAATTTTCGTGAGTTGTTCATCCGAACAGGGATTGATGAACAGCTTTGAAACCCTTCGGCTAAAGGAAAAATCAAAATCCATTTTTTTCATTTCTTCCCACTCTTTTAACGTCACAGCAAGAACGCATTTTGTTGGGGGTTTATCTTCTAGAAATCTTTTCTTAAAGGTAAGAAAAGCTTCTTTATTTTTTGCGATCTGATAAAAATCATCAAAAAAGAGAAAGATTTTTTCCTCAAAGCCACTGATTTGCTCTTTTGTTTGGCTAATTAATTCGGCATGGCCAAACGTTGTACTTGAAATCATTAAACTGCAATCAACTTCAAAGCAATGGATTCCTTGTAATGATTTAGGAAGTTGATTTTCTTGTTTCATTTGAATAAAGCGATGGATAAGTGTTGTTTTTCCCTCTCCTGATTTTCCAATAAGGAGAATATGATTTTGATTTTCTAAAATAGAAATTAATTTCTTTACTTCTTTATCAAGACCCACTTTTTGCCCGGTTACCCCTCTTTCAATCAAATGATCAAGATTAGTGCAGTTAATCAAATCTCTTGGGACAGGTTTTAAATAGGATTCGTAAAGACTTAAAGAAATTCCGGCTGCTGCAATAATCATTGCAGCTACACAATATACTTTTGTGGGGGTAATCAAGATGGGATGCAATAACTGAATCAAGAAATAGGGAATAACAAAAAATTTATAGGCTATTTCTAAAAGGAGGTGTTTTTCCCATATGGAGGTATATTTTTTTTGATCTAAAAAATTAAAAGAGCCTATGAAAACATTAATTAAATTTGGGATGAAATAAAGAATGAGTGGTTTAAAATTTTTCCAATAAAAATAAATATGATCATTTCGCTTTCTATTAAACGTTAGATTTGAAAATACATTTTTAATTTCATTCATTGAATTTTTTTTTATATTAGCATCAATAATACTAGTAAGCAAATCGAATGAAACAATATTTTTTAAAAACAATATTGTTTTATTGATATCTTTTTTTATTCCGGCTTTTGCTACATCTTCAAAAAAATAATGAAGAGCGATCTTATCTTCTGAATGGTTTGATATAAATTGAAGAATCGATTCTTTCCAATCGAACCATTGATCAATTTGAACATCATCAGAGATTAAGAACTCTTTTAACTCTTCAAAACTTGACCAAATTTTTATTTTGCTCTTTTTTTCTTTTTTTGCGTGGAAAAAGTAGGGAATCAAATCATGATTGCAGAAATTTAAAATCATTAAAAAAACTCAAAAAATAATTATTGTAGGTATAGCAGTATATACTCCTTCCAGTTGAATATTGGAATTTTGGGCTAGCTTGAAAGCTCCCGCGGTTGAGAGAACGCAAGAGGCATAGTATTAGCTCAATACAATGCCTCTTGCGATCTCTCAACCCCGGGGCTTTGAAGCAGCCCAAAAGTCCAAGATTCAGCTGGAAGGAGTATATTCTTAAAGTGAGTTTTAAAAAAGAAAAGAAAATGAAAATTAACGACATTAACGACTTAATGAGGTTATTGCACAAGTCTTCGGCTTTTGCAATCACCTCTTAATGTCCTTCCCTTTTTTAGCGCGAATGCTTAAGGGGAAAAGTATTATTATGCTCATCCCGGTCTATTTCTTCTTCATCTTCAATTTCGCTATCATCAAAGGGAATAGCTAAGGAATTTGTATTATCAATTTGGTCTCTATCTAAGACTTGATAATACTCATCATCATCGTCATCACCATCATCTTCATCTTCATCTTCATCGTCATCATCCATTGAAGAGGAATGTTGAGAGCTTGAAGATGTATTGGAATAGGAAGTTGAATGTTGACTGGAAGAAGCTCCTTCTACAGAATGCATTCCCACTGCCAAGGTCAATAAAATTGCTAGATTCAATTTTTTCATCGCATATCTCCTTCAAATGCTAGTAAATCATATACTGCTTCCAGCTGAATCTTGGACTTTTGGGCTGCTTCAAAGCCCCGGGGTTGAGGATCGCAAGAGGCATTGTATTGATTTAATACTATGCCTCTTGCGATTTCTCAACCGCGGGAGCTTTCAAGCTAGCCCAAAAGTCCAATATTCAACTGGAAGCAGTATATATACCATAAATAGATCAAAAGTCAACTAAGTTATACAGATGTAACCGTTCACAGGGTCTAGCAGGCTTCAAACGTGATTCTGAGAGCATCTGGAAAATCAAAAATGCTCGCAAATAGCTGTTTTTGGCTATTCACTGCGCTTTTTGATTTCCATCTGCACCTCAAGACCCAGTGAACGGTTACTTACAGATGTCTATTAGTCCACTCGACATGAATAATCAGGTTATCCTTTTCTAACCCCTTTCTTTTAAATCCTAATTTTTCACAAATTTTCAACATCCCCCTATTTTCTGAAAGGATATAGCCATCCACACGCTCAATATGTTCCTCTTTGGCGATCTGTAACAACTTCTGCATTAGAGATGTCCCAAGACCCAGAGAATGGTATGCATCTGCGATGATTAGCTTAAATTGAGCTCTCGAGATACCGGGAATACGCATTAACCGGCCAATCCCAACGATTTTTTTTCTGTCAAGCTCTTGTAAAAGGGCAATAATGGCAATTTCTCGGTCATAATCATTAAAACAAATTCTCACCAATCTTTCGTGTGCCACACGCTGATCAAAGCTAATAAATTCAAAATAGCGCTGACGGACACTATTTTCAGAAAGCTCTTTGTGAAATGCTTCAATCAATTGATCGTCTTCAGGTAAAATGGGTCGCAATATCATATTCTGTTTATTCTTCAATGTGATTGTAGTGATGTATTGTAAGGGATACGGACGAATTGCTAATTTAGGAAGTTGTTCGTTTGATAGATTCCAATCATGAAGGATGATCCGTGCATCCACAGCAATTAAACATTCATCAGAAATAATCAAAGGGTTGATGTCACTTTCTTGGATTCTGGGATTTTCAACAATTAATTGTGAAAAACGAATTAAAAGATTTTCTAACTTAACCAAATCGACAGATTGTCTGCCTCGCACACCTTTTAAAGCCTCATAAATTTTAGTTTTTTCCATTAATTTACGGGCTAAATTTGCATTGAGTGGAGGAATTGCTAACGCTTGGTCTTTGAAAATTTCAACCAGTTGCCCGCCCATACCAAATAACAAAACAGGTCCAAATTGTGGATCTGTTGAACTCCCTAGAATTAGCTCATATCCTGAATGCCTAATCATTTGCTGGACTGTGACTCCGTCAAAGTGTCCTTTGCCCATCTTTTTTTCAACTGTCTCTTTAATGGCATTGAAAGCATTGATTACGTCATTTTCTGATTGAAGGTTAAGTTTAACCCCGCCAACATCTGTTTTATGCGTAATTGTCTTAGAGAATAGTTTAAGAACAACAGGAAAACCTATTTCATGTGAAAAATGCACTGCTTCTTTCGTAGATTCAGCAATGAATGTTTTTACAACAGGGATTTGATAATTTTCTAAAATTTTTTTGGATTCATATTCATTTAGCAGTGTTCTCTTTTCTTTTTTTGCATTTTCTAAAAGAAAATCCATCTTTTTGGTTTTGGTGACTTTCAAGTCTGTTGCATGATCGGTTCGCAACAATGGCATTTCGTAAAGCGATTTTAAATTCTTACTATATCGCCAGGTTGTTGCATATGCTTTTGCAGCATCATCAGGATATTCAAAAACCGGAATTCCAGCTTCAGAGAGTATACTTGCTCCTTCTTTCACACTTTCTCCCCCCATCCAGTTAGCTAAGATCGGTTTATCAGAATGCTTTGCAAATTGTACTAATTGCTTTGCTGTGGACGTGGGGTCTGTCATATCTTGAGGAGAAAGAATGACAAGTAAACCATCGCTTTGAGAGTCTTTCATGAGAATATCAATGGTGTTTTTATAACGATCAGGTGTGGCATCTCCTAAAATATCAATCGGGTTGCTATGGCTCCAAGCCAGGGGAAGAATTCCATTCAAGGTATCAATCACCTCTGAATTTAAAGGTGTCAATTGAGCATGATTGCGAATAATTGTATCAGTTGCAAGAACACCCGGTCCCCCAGCATTGGTGACGACAGTTAAATTCTCTCCTTTTGGTTTTGGTTGTTTAGCCAAAACAGCCGCTATGCCAAACAACTCGCCAATCGTGTCGACTCGCAATACTCCTATACGCTCTAAAGCCGCATCGAATATTTCATCGCTCCCAGCAATAGCACCCGTGTGAGAGGCTGCAGCAATAGCCGCAGCTTGGCTTCTCCCTGCTTTAATCACTATAATCGGTTTTTGAAGAGACACTTCTCTCGCTGCTGTCATAAATGAGCGCGCATCGCCAACTGTTTCCATATAAAGTAAAAGACTATGGGTGTTTGGATCGCTTCCTAAATAATCGATTAAAGTCCCCCAATTGACATCAACCATTGATCCTACGGAGACAAATGCACTAAATCCAACTTTTTTTTCGAGACTCCAATCCAAAACAGCGGTACACATCGCACCCGATTGACTAATGAAAGCTAGATGACCTGGAATTGCAATATTTTTTGCAAAAGTGGCATTTAAACCAATGATTGGATTCATAATCCCCAAACAATTAGGTCCAATAATAGGCATTTTCACTTTGGAAGAATGGAAGATAATTTCTTCTTCCAATTGTTGACCGGAAGCTCCTAGTTCTTTAAATCCAGCGGAAATAATAATCACACTCTTCACACCATAGTCGCAACATTCTTTGATTAACTTAGGGACCGTTTGTGCTGGAGTGACAATGATCGCTAGGTCAATAGGGCAGTTTAGAGAAGAAATAGAGGGGTGGCATTTTAAATCAAAGACCGATTCTCTTTTTGGATTTATAGGAATGATTTTTCCCTTAAAAAAATTTGAAGTTAAGTTGCCTAGAATCGTTCGACTCACGCTCCCAAAATCATCTTTTGCCCCGATTATAGCAATCGTTTTAGGGTGAAAAATCGCATCTAAAGGATGCGGATACCGATCAATAAAGTTTTGGGAGGGGTCAGTGGGGTTTTTGGGTTCAATAAACATAGGTCTTTACTTTAGACCTCTTTCGAAACTCCATTTGCTTGATAAAAAGAATCCAAAAATCTTTCTTTTTTTCAAGCAAAGCGAGTTTCGAAAGAGGTCTTTTTTTTGTTTTGAGATCGCTTGTTTGAATTCTTAAAAAAACACTATAAAAAAACAAGGGATAAACTTAATATACACACATTCCGGCTTTCAGCTGAAAGGGGTATGTGCACTATGTACGTGGATTTAAGCGAATTAGCAAAAGAGACGATGCTGGAATATCATTTAGTTCCAGATTTTTCATTAGCAGTCATTAATGAATTAAAAACCATCCAAGCGCCTGCTTGTTTATCGGCAACTGATATAAAAGATCTCCGCCACCTCCTTTGGTTTTCACTGGATAATGATGATTCTCGAGACTTAGATCAACTGACATACGCAGAGAGAATAAACGGTAAGGGATACCGCATTTACATTGCGATTGCCGATGTGGATAGCTTAGTCAAAAAAAATTCCCCAATTGATATGCATGCTGAACAAAATACCACGTCAGTCTATACTCCTACTAAAATATTTCCCATGCTTCCTGAAAAATTATCGACAAATTTTACATCTCTCAATGAAAATGAAGATCGACTGGCAATCATTGTACAAAATGAAATTGATGAAAAAGGTGAATTAAGTCATTTTTCACTTTATAGAGGATATGTACGCAACCAAGCAAAATTAGCTTACAATAGCATTTCAGCATGGTTAGATGGCTTGGGCGAACCTCCTCCACTTCTTAAAAGCAGTGAAAACCTCAAACAACAAATCCAGTTGCAAGATCAGATTGCATCTATTCTTCGCCAAAACCGACAGAAAAGAGGTGCATTGACTTTACAAACAATTGAATCCTATGCAGTTTTTAAGGAAAACATCATTATCGATTTAAAACCGCTTGCTAAGAATAGAGGTCGCAATTTAATCGAAGACTTTATGATATCGGCCAATCAAGCAACAGCTCTCTTTTTAAAAAACAATCAGTTGCCGTCTCTCAGACGCATCGTCCGAAGTCCAAAAAGATGGGATAGGATTATTGCAATCGCAAAAGAGCGAGGTTTTGTTCTCCCTGAAAATCCCGATTCGGTTACATTAGATCGATTTTTAAGACAACAGTATTTATTAGACCCCCTCCGATTTCCCGATCTCTCTTTAACAATTATAAAACTATTAGGTAGCGGCGAATATGTCGTCGAGTTTCCGGATCAAGATCCGATTGGTCATTTCGGTTTAGCGGTTAAAAATTATACCCATTCATCCGCACCTAATCGCCGTTTTCCCGACCTTATCACACAGCGTTTAATCAAAGGGATTTTATCTAATGCCTCATCCCCTTATACGATTGATGAATTAGAAAAACTGGCGAAACAATGCACAGAAAAGGAAGATCTTGCTGAAAAAGTCGAAAGAAAAATGAGAAAATCTGCTGCCTGTGTGCTGCTCGCATCAAAAATTAATCAGGAATTTGAAGCCTTAGTTACAGGATCTTCTATCAGTGGGACATGGGTGAGGATTTTATCTCCGCCGGCTGATGGAAAGCTCATTCAAGGCTATGAGCATATCGATATTGGAGATAAAATAAGAGTCAAGTTAGTTCATGTAAGTATAGAAAAGGGCTTCATCGATTTTATTAAAATTTAATTTTTTTATAAATTTATTGAATTATAAATGATTTTTTATTATCCTATTAAGAAAAAACCAACCTTAAGAGTTTGTTTATTAAACGTTTTACAATTAAAAAGGTTCAAAAGTTTGAAGTTGTTTCGGTATAAATTAAAGGTTCAAAAAATAAGTAGGAAATATGATTACACATACGTTTAGTGCTTTGCATTCGGCATTTTTATTGGGTACCGCCGGTTATATTTACGGAAATCTCGCAAATCTGCCCGCGGTAGCGGTTGCTAAATCATGGATAATTACTAGTATCGCACGATCAGCATTGATACACCTAACCAAAGCTATTTTAAGTCAAACAAAACTAATAATTAAAGATTCCTTGTATTCAGGCATTGTGTTGATTTTTAACCTAGCGGCTCTTAATGCATTGGAGAAACAAGGATTGATTGGCTATAAGCTAAAAATGTGTTGTAAAATTATGTATATTGCTTCATTTATCTTTGCAATGTCATTAGTGCTATTTACATCGAAGTATTTACAATTGATAGAATTTTTTAAAAACAATCACCTTCAACAATTAACTGAAAATGGTTTAGAACCCAAAATTCTTTCTGAAGACGAACTTGACGAACTTTCTGATGAAAATCAAAGAATCTATATAAATATGAAAGAAAAGTATGACTCTTTAACTAGGAGTGAAAACATGTTAAAGAAATATTTTGATTAAGTTGTATACTTTTAACTCAATTTAAAACCATAATCGAAAGTGAGTTCAGTATCTCCTTTGATAGGGCGATTTGTATAGAAAATTAAATGCGAAAAGCCTTCTTTGTTTAACCACAATGGCTGTAAGTTAGGGCGATCGCTATGATTGATAAATCGAGAAAGATTGCCTACTTCCAATGCATCAATTATAAAATCTTGTTTTCCAAATAACTTTTTAGGATAAGAAAAACAATAAGGGTTGATTTTGAGATGCTTGTTATCAATTTTCCGCACTAAACCGGTATATTCACCAACAAAGGCATATTGCTTCAAATCTTTTTCTGCGAATAATCCATATCCTTTTTCTTCATTAATCCATTTGACTATTGTGGGGGCATACTCTTCATTCGATAGTTTTTTTTCGAAGCCTTCTTCTAACTGACTTTTTCCAAATAACCAATCCAAGCGAAAGAGATAGGGACAATTAGCTGCAATTTCTTGTTTATTTTGTTCGGAAGAAAAAAGAAGTTGTGAAGAATATTTAAAATTAAAAAGCTCTTCAAAAATAGAAATGGGTAATTTTGAAATACTCGATTGACCTTTAAGCTGCGCTTTGAACATACTTATACCTCTAATGATTCAAAAGTTGGCATTTAGACCGAGCCAAAGTCTCGGGGTTGAATTATCGCAAAAGGGTCCATATTGATATAATATTGACCCTTTTGCGATAATTCAACCGCAAGAACTTTCGCTTCGGTCTAAACGCCACCTTTTGAACCATTAAAGGTATATTTATTTTTAATATAATTTATAGTAAAATTTTTCTATTATGACAATTCTTAGTTGCCAAGGCCTGAGTAAATCGTTTGGAAGTCGAGTTCTTTTTAAAGATCTTTCTTTTGGGATTTTTGCAAAAGATAAAATCGGATTAATTGGACCGAACGGATCGGGTAAATCAACCCTTTTAAAAATTTTAGCAAAAATAGAAAATGCCGATGAAGGAATTGTCGTCACGGGGCGCTCTCTTCGTTTAGGATATATTCCACAAGAGACACTCTTTGATGATCTTCCAATAGAAAGCATCTTATTTCATGCGTTGAAACGAGAGGCTTTGTCCGATGAGGAAAAAAAGACCCAAGTTTCAATCATTTTAAGCAAATTGGGTTTTAACGATCCTCAAATCTCATCCAGCTCCTTATCAGGGGGGTGGAAAAAACGATTAGCTTTAGGTGTAGAACTCATTCGCTCTCCGGATATTCTTCTTTTAGATGAACCGACCAACCATCTTGACTTAGAAGGTGTCATGTGGTTAGAAAATTTTTTAAAAGGGGCATCCTTTGCTTATATCATCATTAGCCACGATCGCTATTTTTTAGAAAATACCACTCAACGAATCATGGAACTTGATAAAAGTTATTCCAAAGGAATCTTTATTGTTGAAGGTCCTTATTCTAAATTTTTGGAGATGCGAGAAGAATTTTTATTAGGTCAGTATCAACAAGAGAGGTCGCTTAACTCAAAAGTGAGAAGAGAAGTTGAATGGTTAAAACAGAATCCAAAAGCTAGAACCACAAAATCCCAATCTAGAATTCAAGAAGCCGAGCGGCTAATTTTACAATTAAATGAAATCAAAAAGCGCAATCAAACCAATCAAACTACCATTGATTTTTCCAGTTCGCAAAAAGACACACAAAAATTGCTTTCTGCCACGAATCTTACAAAATCGATGGGTGATAAACTCCTTTTTTCAAATGTTAATTTAATTGTCACCCCCGGAATGCGGCTTGGGATAGTGGGAATGAATGGAAGTGGAAAAACCACACTGCTGAAATTACTTGCGGGGGAGATCAATCCGGATAAAGGGACGATCAAACGCGCTGATGGGATTAAAATTGTCTACTTTGATCAGCATAGAGAACAGCTTCCTGCAGACATTTCCTTAAGGAAGGCCTTGGCCCCTGAAGGTGACACCGTCATCTTCCGAAATCAAACCATTCATGTCAATTCATGGTGCAGGCGGTTTCTTTTTCATCCCGATCGCCTCGATCTCCCCTTTGGTCATTTATCAGGGGGTGAAAAAGCGCGTGTCCATATCGCTAGATTAATGCTCGTTCCTGCCGATATTTTACTCTTAGATGAACCCACTAATGATCTTGATATTCCAACTTTAGAAATTTTAGAAAAAAGTCTACAAGAATTTCCCGGTGCAATCATCATGATCTCACATGATCGATACATGCTCGATCAAATCTCAAATGCAATATTGGGTTTAGGTGCTGAGAGTGAGCCCGAATTATTTGCCGATTATCTCCAATGGGAAGAACATTGCAAGTTAAAAGAGAAAATAAAAGAAAAAAAAGAAAAAAAGGAACTTGCCGCAAAATCACCTGATCGTCAAAAAAAAATGTCTTACTCAGAAAAAAGAGAATGGGATGAGATGGAAACGAAAATATTGAAATTGGAAAATGAAATCCATCACCTCTCTCAATTGATTGAAAATCCTGAAACCTCAAATGATTCAGATATTCTACAACGCGCTTGTCAAGAACTAAGCCAAAAGCAATCCAGCTTAGATGCATTATTTCAAAGGTGGCAAGAGCTAGAGTCAAAATTATAAGGAATGAAATGAAAATACTAGAAGAGTGTGCCAAGAGAAGAACGTTTGCCATCATAAGCCACCCTGATGCCGGAAAAACAACACTGACTGAAAAACTCCTTCTCTATTCTGGAATGATTCATACCGCTGGAATGGTTAGAGGAAGAAAAGGAAGAAAGGCGGCAGCTTCCGATTGGATGGCAATGGAACAAGAAAGGGGAATCTCTATCACAGCATCGGCGATGCAATTTACCTATAAAGACACGATTATTAACGTTCTGGATACTCCCGGTCACGAAGACTTTTCGGAAGACACCTACCGCACACTTACTGCTGCCGATTGTGCGATCATGGTCATTGATGCTGCAAAAGGGGTTGAAAAGCAAACAAGAAAGCTCTTTGAAGTCTGCCGTTTGCGAAAAATCCCGGTGCTGACATTTATCAATAAAATGGATATGCCAGGCCGAGAACCATTAGATCTCATGAATGAAGTTGAAGAAGTCCTCCAAATTCACTCCACTGCCTTGAATTGGCCGATTGGGACAGGAAAGGAATTTATTGGGGTTGTCGACCGAAGCACTCAAGACTGTTTATTTTTTACTAAGACGGCCGCAGGAGGAGCACAAAAGGCGCTCATCACTCGCTTGCCCCTCCTAAGCGATGAGACAAAAGAGCGTTTAGGTGCCGAGCGGCATCAAGAGCTTTTGCTTGAATTGGAATTGCTATCTGCTGCTGGAAATCCATACTCCCAAGAGAAATTTTTGGCCGGTGAAATGACACCTGTTTTTTTCGCCTCCGCTCTCACAAATTTTGGGGTTGAGCCCTTTTTTGATGCATTCATCCATCTTGCTCCCTCACCTCATTCGCGATTAGCCGATGCTTTAAATGGCGCAGAAATAAGTGTAGAAATTGATGCGCCATTTAGCGCTTATGTTTTCAAATTGCAAGCGAATATGGATAGAAGACATCGAGACAGCATGGCTTTTTTACGCATCTGTTCTGGAAGATTTGAACGAGATTTGACTGTAAAACACCATCGCCTTGGCCGGGAAATTCGCTTATCACGGCCCCATGGAATGGTCGCAGGTGAAAGGACGACTGTAGATCATGGCTTTGCCGGAGATATTATTGGTGTCATCAATCCGGGTGTTTTTGCAATTGGCGATACAATTACTCTAACAGGTGGATTTAATTTTAAAGCATTGCCCCAATTTCAACCTGAAATTTTTGCGCGGGTGCAGCCTAAGGATATCGGCAAAAGGAAATCATTCGATAAAGGGGTCCTTCAATTGACAGATGAGGGAGCAATTCAGCTGCTTCGTCCGGATGATCTAAGCGGTGACTTTATTTTTGCAGCCGTCGGAGGGTTGCAATTTGAAGTGATGCAATATCGTTTAAAAGATGAATATGGCGTTGAAACCATTCTCACTCCCCTACCCTATCAATGCAGCGCTTGGTTGATCGGAGATTTAAAAACATTCAAAAAGACAACCTCTGCTTTGATTGTTAAGGATCGATTTGATAGGCCCATGGTTCTGTTTAGCGAAAATTGGGAAAAGCAATATGCCATGAAACAAAATCCTGAACATCAGCTTTTAGATATTTTATAAACATAGATCGGTGTGTGATAAAGATCATCTGCGTAGGTCGTGGAAACAGGTTGCCACCCTGGGATTCTAAAGGTGTGGCTAACGACATAGGTGTTTTCTTCGAGTTCTTTTTCAAACTTTTCTTTCAAAGAAATCATGGCTCCCGGATAGAGATAACAAATCACCAAAGAATAAGGATGAAGAGGTATCTTGTAGAAATTTTTCCTTTTTATCGCGATATTTTTAAAAAATAATGTGGAGATTGTTTTTGATATAAAATATGGAACAGGTGAGATTTCAAAACCGTCGATCCGGCAGGAAGGGTATTTATTTTCGAGAAGGAAAAGCAATGAACCCCACCCTGAACCCAAATCGACGATGTTGGAATTTTTTATTTCAGGTAGAACTGTTAAAAGTTTTTTTTTACCTTTTTAGATGTCCATGTTGGTGTAATTCCAACACGATATCCATAAAAAATGGTTATGGCTAACAGAAGAGAAACAATCATTAAAACCATCACTATTAGACCTCTTTCGAAAGAGGTCTATTCTTCTTCTTCCAACCCTTCTGATTCCTCGTCTTCGTCAAACTCATCATCATCTTCATCGAAATCATCTTCATCGTCATCAAAATCTTCATCATCCTCAAAATCATCTTCATCATAATCTTCATCATCTAAGTCTTCATCTTCATCGGGATCTTGATTAGTAATATGATGCTTCTTGTCTTGTGCTAAACCATAGCATGCCTTAAAACAACCGATTTCCCTATCTTCGTTTTGATTGTCCACAAAACTAATATTTTTTAACAAAGAAGCCTTTGCCATTTCTTTCTCTGTCATTTTTTCCTCCTCTCAAAAAAAATGTTAATTTTTAAATTTAAATTCTTCCTGAAGGTTAAAATATTTTTTTTATTAATACAACGAAAAAGTCTATGATAAAATTGAGATCGAACTCTAAGATAAGACGATATGCCAGATTTTTCAAAAATTACAAAGGTCGCAATAGAAGCCGCTTTATCTGCAGGAAAAATATTATTCAATGGTTTTGGGACATCCTTTAAAATTTCGACAAAAGCTGGCAAACAAAATTATGTGACCGAATTTGATCATGCCTCTGAGGCAAAAATTATTTCAGTCATTAAAGATTATTATCCAGATCATCAATTTTTAGCTGAGGAAAGCGGCTTTATCAATGAAAATAATAAAAGCGATATTAGATGGATCATTGATCCTTTAGATGGAACGACCAATTTTTCTAGAAATATTCCTATATTTACTATCAGCATAGCAGCTTACCAAAAAAATCGAGGCTTAACAGGGGTAATCTACCAACCAATAACCAACGAATTATTTGTAGCGGAAAGTGGTAAAGGGGCATTTCTTAATGACAGAAGCATCCATGTCAGCAAAAAAGAAAAGATAGATGACGCTTTATTTATTGCAGGGCTTCCCTATGATACAATAAAAATTCCAGAATTCAACTTAAGAAAATTGACGCATTTGATTCATCAAGGTGCTGTTTTAAGAAATCTAGGTTCAGCTGCTTTAGCATTGAGCTACATTGCCGCTGGAAAAGCTGATGCTTTATGGATGTATGACCTTTTCCCTTGGGATATCGCTGCCGGTCAAATCCTCATCGATGAGGCGGGAGGAAAATTAACGCGCTACCTTACCAATCATTTGGAATTTTCCTCTGCACATATTTTAGCTAGCAATCAAATCCTACATCCTTTTTTAATCAATTTTCTTGAAAATTCTTAAACTCGACTTTGTACAATTTTTGGACGAATATTCGAGAGAGAAGCAAACTACAGCGTAATAAATTTCGCAGGAAGGGGTTGTTTTCCCCCTTCCGAGAAATTTATTTAGCTGTAGGAAGCTTCT